>DATBIZ010000065.1:0-3031 GCA_036556645.1 Vicinamibacteria bacterium
GGGGCGCCGAGCGGGGAGTCCACGCGCAGCGAAAGCCGGCGTTCCGCGCTCGCGCGGTCGGCGGCGGAGAGCCGCACGCGCACCGGCACCGGCTCGCGCGAGGAGCCCTGGTCGAGGCGGGCCACGTCGCGGCCGGCGCCGGGCCCGGCGAGCGTCTCCACGGCGGCGGCGGCCGTGATGCCCTTGAGCCCGGCCTTCTCCCGGTCGAGGCTCACCAGCACCCGCTCGCGCTCCGCCTCCAGGGAGTCGTGCACGTCCACCACGCCCGCGGTGGCCTCGAACAGCCCGCGCACGGTGCGCGCCGTCCGCTCGCGCGCCTGCGCCGTGGGGCCGTAGACCTCCGCCACCATGGTGTCCATCACCGGCGGGCCGGGCGGGATCTCCACGACCTTCACCTGCGCGCCGCGGCGGGCCGCGATCTCGACCAGCGCCGGCCGCACGCGCTTGGCGATGTCGTGGCTCTGCGCCTCGCGATCGTGTTTGCTCGCCAGGTTCACCTGCAGGTCGGCCGCGTGCGGCATCCGGCGCAGGAAGTAGTGGCGCACCAGCCCGTTGAAGTTGAAGGGCGCCGCGTTTCCGGCGTAGAGCTGCACGTCGGCGACCTCGGGCACGCGCGTGGCCAGGTACGCGCTCATCTGGCGGGCCGTCTCCAGCGTCACCTCGAGCGGGGTGCCCTCCGGATGGTCCACGATCACCTGGAACTCGCTCTTGTCGTCGAACGGCAGCATCTTGACCTTCACGAGCCCGGTGGCCACCAGCGACGCCGCCCCGGCCAGGAGCAGCAGGACCAGCCCGAAGAAGCCGGCACGGGCCGCCCGCCGCGCGACCAGGGCGCCCATCGTCCGCCGGTAGATCCGCTCGGACAGGCCGGGCGCACCCGTGCGCGCGCCGTGCCCCGCCGCGTCGTGGCTTCGGAAGAAGCGCACGGCCGCCCAGGGCGTCACCACGAAGGCGACGGCCAGCGAGAAGAGCATGGCGGCCGAGGCGCCCGTGGGGATCGGCCGCATGTACGGGCCCATCATCCCGCTCACGAAGGCCATGGGCAGGATGGCGGCGATCACGGTGAAGGTGGCGAGGATGGTCGGGTTGCCGACCTCGTCGGTCGCCTCCACCGTGACGCGGGCGAGGGGGCGGCCCTTCTTCGCGCGGTGATGGCGCTCGATGTTCTCCACCACCACGATCGCGTCGTCCACCAGGATGCCGATGGAGAAGATCAGCGCGAACAGCGTCACCCGGTTCAGGGTGTAGCCGGCCACGAAGTAGATGAACAGCGTGAGGGCGAGCGTCACCGGCACCGCGATCCCGACCACCAGCCCGCTCCGCCAGCCCATGGCCAGCGAGATGAGGGCCACCACCGACAGCGTGGCGATCAGCAGGTGCTGCACCAGCTCGTTCGACTTCTCGCGCGCGGTCTCCCCGTAGTTGCGCGTGACCTCGACGCGCAGCTCGGCGGGGAGCAGGCGCGGCCGCAGGTGCTCCACCTTGGCCAGCACGCGCTCCGACAGGGCGGTCGCGTTCGCGCCGGCGCGCTTGGCGACGGCGATCGTGACCGCCGGGTGCTCGCGGCCCGCGGTCCCGCGGCCGCCGGCGCTGGCGGGGCCGGGCGAGAAGAAGACCGCGTCCTGCGGCTCGTCGGGGCCGTCGAGCACGCGCGCGACGTCCGCGACGTACACCGGCCGGCCGTTCCGGACGCCGACCACCACGCGAGAGACCTCGTCCGCGTCGCGGAAGAGCGGCCCGACCTCGATCCGGACCTCGCGGTTGTCGCGCACCGCGGTCCCCGCGCCCAGCCGCCCCGAGGCGGCCTGCAGCGCGCCGGTGAGCTGCAGCCAGCTCACGCCGGAGGCGGCCATGCGCTCCACGTCGGGCTCGACGCGCACCACGCGCGGCTGGCCGCCGATCGTCTGCGCCCGGCTCGTTTCCGGGATCTCGGACAGCTCCTGCGCCAGCTCCATCGCCACCGGCCGCAGGCGGTCGCTCGACCACCCCTCGCCCCACAGCGTCAGCGTGAGGAACGGCACGTCGTCGATCGAGTGCAGCTCCACCACGGGCGGCAGCGCCCCGGGCGGAAGGATCCAGCCCAGGGCGGACTGCCGCTCGTACACCTTCACCAGGCTGTCCTCGTTGGACTCGTTGACGCGGAAGCGCACCGTGACCATGGCCAGCCCGGGGCGCGCCACCGCGTAGACGTGCTCGACGCCGGGGACGCCCCACAAGATGCGCTCGACCGGCACCACGATGCGGTTCTCGATCTCGTCGGGCTCGGCCCCGGGCCAGGCGACCATCACGTCCACCATCGGGACGCGGATCTGCGGCTCCTCCTCGCGCGGCGTGGCCAGCAGGGCGAGCGCCCCGAGACCCAGCGACGCCGCGATCAGGAGCGGAGTCAGCTTCGAGTCCAGGAAGGCGTGGGCGATCCGTCCGGCGAACCCGACGCGCATGGGAGTCGTCATCATCGCGCCACGACGGGCCATCCGTCCTGGAGATCGCCGGGATCGAGGACCACCCGCTCGCCCTCTTCGACGCCGGCGCGGACCTCCACCGCATCGCCCTCGCGGGTCCCGGGCGCGATCCAGCGCAGCCGCGCCCGGCCGTCCCGGACCACGAACACGCCGGTGAGGCCGCCGCGCTCGAGGAGCGCGGACGCCGGCAGGTGCAGGGCGGCCTCCGTGGCCGCTGCCGGCACGAGCAGCCGCGCGAACACGCCCGCGCGCAGCCCCGCCGCCGCGGGCAGGTCGGCCTTCACCTCGGAGCGGTGCGTGACCGGGTCGCCGCCCGGAGCCACCGCGGTGACGATCGCCGTCAGCGGCGCCGGCTGGCCGTCCACGAGCGCCTGCAGCTTCGCGCCGGGGCGCAGCGTGCGGGCGAGCGCCGGTTCCACCGTGGCCTTCAGCTCCAGGCCCGCCTCGCCGTCGATCTCGATGAGCGGCACGCCGGGGCTCACCACGTCGCCGACATTGACGTGCCGCGCGGCGATGCGGCCCGCGAACGGCGCGCGCAGCGCGGTGTAGGAGAGGCTGTCCCGCGCCGC
>DATBIZ010000066.1:0-10980 GCA_036556645.1 Vicinamibacteria bacterium
TTGAACTTCCCGCCGCGGGAATGGGACGACTCGACCGGCGAGGACCAGTACCGCCGCGCGGTGTACACCTGGTGGCAGCGCACGTTCCCGCAGCCGAGCCTGCTCGCCTTCGACGCGCCCTCGCGCGAGGAGTGCGCGGGCGAGCGCACGCGGTCGAACGTGCCGCAGCAGGCGCTCGCGCTCCTGAACGACCCGACCTACGTGGAGGCCGCGCGCGTGTTCGCGCAGCGGATCGTGCGCGAGGGCGGGGCGCGCTTCGCGGACCGGCTGCGCTGGGCGTTCGCGCGCGCGCTGGGCCGCGACCCGCGCGCCGAGGAGGTGCACATCCTCGAGGATCTCCTCGGCAGGCACCTGGCCGCGTACCGGGCCGCGCCGGCCGCGGCGCGGCGGGTGGTGCGCGTGGGGCTCGCGCCGCCGCCGCCGGACGCCGACGCGGTCGAGGTGGCGGCCTGGACCTCGGTGGCGCGGGCGATCCTGAACCTGCCCGAGCTGATCACGCGGTCCTGAGGGGGTGGCGATGGAGATCCTGACCGACGACCTCCTCGCGCTGCGGCGGCGCTTCACCCGCCGGGCGTTCCTCGGCCGCGCCGGCACCGGGCTGGGCGCGCTGGCGCTGGCCGGCCTCTTCGACCCGAAGCGGCTCTGGGCGCAGAGCGAGAGCACGCGCGGGGCGCTGCCGGCCTTCCACGTCCGGCCGCGCGCGAAGCGCGTGATCCACCTCTACCAGGCCGGCGGCCCGTCGCACCTGGAGCTGTTCGACGCGAAGCCGAAGCTCGGGCAGATGCACGGCGAAGCGATGCCGGAGTCGCTGACCAGGGGACAGCCGATCGCGCAGCTCCAGGGGCAGAAGCTGCGCTGCTTCGGCCCGCAGCACCCGTTCCGGCGCTGGGGCGCCTCGGGCCAGGAGATCTCCGAGCTGCTGCCCCACGTCGGCTCCATCGCCGACGACATCTGCATCGTGCGCTCGATGCAGACCGAGCAGATCAACCACGACCCCGCGCACACGTTCATGAACACCGGCACGCAGATCTCGGGCCGCCCCTCGGCCGGCTCCTGGATCTGGTACGGCATCGGCGCGGAGGCGGAGGACCTGCCCGGCTTCGTGGTGCTCACCTCCCAGGGCCGCGGCGGCCAGATGCAGCCGATCGCGGCGCGGCAGTGGCACAGCGGCTTCCTGCCCAGCCGGTTCCAGGGCGTCCACTTCCGCTCGCAGGGCGACGCGGTGCTCTACCTGCGCGATCCCGACGGGGTCAGCCGCGCGCAGCAGCGCGACGTGATCGACGCGGTGGCCGCCCTGACCAGGGCGCAGCCGGACTGGGTGGACGATCCCGAGGTGTCGGCGCGGCTGAGCCAATACGAGATGGCGTTCAAGATGCAGGCGAGCATCCCCGCCCTCACCGACTTCTCCGACGAGCCGCGGCACGTGCTCGACGCCTACGGGGTGGAGCGGATGGACGGCTCCTTCGCCGCGAACTGCCTGCTCGCGCGGCGGCTCTGCGAGCGCGGGGTGCGCTTCGTCCAGCTCTACCACCGCGACTGGGACAACCACAGCCGGATCAAGGCCGACATCGCGATCAAGGCGCGCGAGGTGGACCAGGCCTCGGCCGCGCTGGTGAAGGACCTGAAGCAGCGCGGCATGCTCGACGAGACGCTGGTGATCTGGGGCGGCGAGTTCGGCCGCACCCCGATGGCGCAGGGCGACGGCCGCGACCACCACATCAAGGGCTTCTCGATCTGGCTGGCCGGCGGCGGCATCCGCGGCGGGGTCACGCACGGGGCCACCGACGACCTCGGCTACCACGCGGTCGAGGACGTGGTCTCCGTGCACGACCTGCACGCGACCATGCTCCACCTGCTCGGCATCGACCACACGAAGCTGACCGTCAAGTTCCTGGGCCGCGACTTCCGGCTGACCGACGTGCACGGGAAGATCGTGGCGAAGGTCCTGGCCTCGGGGTGACGCGCGCGCCGCTGCTCCCGGCGCGCCGCCATCCGTCGGCGCCCGTCGGGAGCGTGGGGGCGCGCGGGGGCCGGGCCGCTAGCGGCGGGCGCTCGCCGGCTCGCCGGCCGGCGCGCCTTCGAGAAGGTCCGCGCGCGGCAAGGCCCAGCTCGTGAGGTTCCCCGGGCAGCCCTCGCGCGCCCGCCGCTCGTGCAGCGGCAGCGCGGTGAAGTTCCCCCGCGCGCCCGGCGCGAAGCGCAGGTCCACGATCGCTCCGTCCTCGAAGGCCGGCGCGCGGCCGAACTGCAGCCAGGCGCGCACCCAGCAGTCCTCCCGCGCCAGCGCGCGCAAGGTCCCGAGCGGCTGGTGCCGCGGTGGTCCCCAGGCGGCGTAGGCGCCCGGCGAGGCCGCGGCGCCCCCCGTGAACCGGTGCGAGGCGCAGGCGGCCGGCGGCCGCAGGCGCGGGGCCAGCGAGAGCGTGCCCGCGTGCAGGACGAACTCGCCGGCGGCTTCGCGCTTCTCGATCGCGATCACCATCCAGCACAGCGGGTCCGCCGGGTTCGGGTTCCGCACCACGTCCACGATCTCGCCCGGCGCCCGCGCGCGCAGCTCCGCGCGCGCCCGCGTGTCGGCCCGCGCCGAGAGCGCGAACTGCGCGGCCACCAGCGCGGCACCGGCGCCCAGCGCCGCCGCCGTGCGCGCCGCGACGCCGAGCGGCCGGGTGGCCACCGCGATCAGCGCCGCGCCCGCCGCCACCGCCGCGGCCGTGGACGGGACGACCACGCCGACCGCGGCCATCACGGCGAGCAGCACCCCCATCGTCGCGAGCAGGGCGACGCGCGTGGCGGTCCGCCCCGCGCTCCAGGCCACGGGTATCCCGAGCGCCAGCCAGAGCCACGGCTCCAGGATGAACACCGCGTCGCCGTAGTACCAGCGCGTTTCGAAGGGATGGAACGGGTGCACCCCGTAGCTGTTGGTCGCGTCGAGAGGGATGTGGCTCAGCAGCCCGACGGCCACCAGCGCGCCGATCCGCAGCCGCGCGGGGCCGACCGCGCGGCGCATCCAGGGCGCCGCTGCCCACACGGCGGCCAGCAGCACCGCCTGCGCCGCGACGCCGACGAACGTGTGGGTGTGGCCGCGGTGGTGCAGCAGGTACCCCAGCGGCTCCGGCGTGATGCCGACGTAGAGAAGGTCGATGTCCGGCAGGTTCGCCGAGACGACCCCGGCCGCCATGAACAGGCGCTGCTGCGCCGGGGCGGCGCCCGGCGGCCGCGCGGCCTGCGCGAGCGCGGCGCCGAGCAGGGAGTGGGTCAGGTTGTCCATCGCGGCGCCACCACGCGATGCTAACCCGGCAACATCGCGTCGTTCCGCCCCCCGCGGTTGCCTCGAACCGGACGAGTTGGCGGGTCGTACGGGCGGTGAGGCTCAGGCGCCGGCGGCTTCGACCGCGGGCGCGGGCAGCCGGCGCCCGAGCCGCTTCCGGGCGCAGGCGCGCAGGTTGATGACCTGCTGCCGCGTGCACCCGAGCCGCACCGCGATCGCCAGGTCGGTGAGCGGCAGGACGCTCCAGAGCTCGGCCAGCTCGCGCTCCGGCATCTCCAGCGCGCGCGCGATCTGGCCGACGGTGGCGATTCCACCGGCCGGCAACACCCAGAGCAGCCCGGCGCCGGTCGGGTCGCGAAGGTTCAAGAGGAGGGCGGCGCGTTGGCGCAGCGGCAAGGCCACGATCTCACGCCAGAGGCCAGCCGTGAGGCGCCGCCGGTCGAGCAGGAGGTCGGCCGGCTCGGCCGACCGGTCGGGCAGTGAATCGAGGGCGCGCGCGTCGGCGGCCCGTGGCGTGTCCGCACCCCCGATCAGCGCGGCCACGGCCTCCACGAGGCGGTCGAAGTCCACCGGCCCCCCCACCGCCTCGAACACCGCGCCGAGGAGCCGCGTGAGGCCGGACGTCCCCTCCGCGCGGGTCCAGGGTTGCCGGCGATCGGGCTCGGCTTCCAGGCGCTCCAGCCGCGCCGCCGCCTGCGCGCTGGGCTCCCGGGGCCGCCAGACGGCGAGCCCGCACGTCAGCCCATCGGCGGTGGCCCACAGGGACAGCCGGCCCGGCCGCGTGAGCACGTAGCGGAGCCGGGCCTTGAGGCGTGAGCGCTGGGGATGCCGCCGGCGCACGTAGCGTGAGAACGCGTGGTAGGTGACCGCCGCGGTGTAGTCCTCGAAGCACGCGATGGGGCTGCTCTGCGGCGCCTCGCGCAGCGACTGCAGCCGCGACACCAGCGCGAGGAGCACGTCGGAGGTGATGTCGTGGAGGTCGTCGTCGAAGGACCCTCCGGCGCCGGGACAGGAGCGGAGCTTTCGCGCGGCGACCCGGCGGATCAGCGGCACCGCCTGCGCGTGCAGCAGCGCAGCCAGCGCCTGGTCGGCGGCCGGGCCGTCCGGCGCATCGACCAGGCCGCGCAGCGCCGGGTCGAGCGCAGTGCCGGGCGCCGGGAGGGGAGGGCCGTCGGCGGCAGGCCCAAACGCTGGCGTGAGAAGCACTTCCATCATGGCCCGTTCCCTCCGTGCGCGCCGCGACCTGAGGGGTCGTCGCGGCCGCGCAGGCCGTCTCATTCGCACCTGCGTCGCCGGGCCGCGGGAGGGGCCAATCGCCCTTGTCAAAGGGGCAGGCGCTGGTTAGGCTGTGGCCCCTTCCCAGAGCCACAGGAGCCGACTTGACCGCTCCAGGCGTCAAGGACGCCGTCACCGCCATCCTCGAGGCTCCGGCCCGCGGCGAGCGCGACGTGCTGCACGAGCTGCTGCCGGTCGTCTACGGCGAGCTCCGGCAGATGGCGCACCGGCAGCTCGCCCACGAGCGCCACCGCACGCTCAACACGACCGGGCTGCTGCACGAGGCCTATCTCAAGCTGGTGGACGAGAGCCGCGTGCCGGTCCGCAACCGCGACTACTTCTTCGCCGCCGCCGCCCGCGCGATGCGCCAGGTGCTGATCGACGCCGCCCGCCGCCGTGGCCGCGACAAGCGGGGCGGCGGCCAGCCGGCGCTCGACGTCGAGGGCCTGGAGCTGGCGGTGGACGGCCTCAGCGCGCAGCTCCGCGATCTCGAGGATGCGCTGGGCCGGCTGGCGTCGGTGTTCCCGCGCCAGGCCCAGGTGGTGGAATGCCGCTTCTTCGGCGGCCTGTCCGTGGAGGAGACCGCGCAGGCGCTCGACCTCGCGCCGCGCACGGTGAAGCGGGACTGGGCGCTGGCGCGCGCCTGGCTCTACCGCGAGCTGCGCGGGGCGTCCGAGGGACGGTGAGGGCGCGGCCCGCGCCGGATCCCGCCCAGCGCGACCGCATCGCGGACGTGTTCGCCCGCGCGCTCGACCTGGCGCCGTCGGAGCGCGCGCGGTACCTCGACGCCGCCTGCGCGGGCTCCGCCGACCTGAGGACGGAGGTCGAGTCGCTCCTGGCCGCGCACGACGCGGCCGGCGATTTCCTGGTCACCGGCGCCGAGGCTGCGGCCGCTCCGGAGGCGGCGCTCGAGGACGGTCCGCACGGCCGGCGGGTCGGCCCCTACCGCCTGCTGCGGGAGCTCGGGCGGGGAGGCATGGGCGTCGTGTACCTGGCCGAGCGCGCCGAGGGCGGCTTCGAGCAGCGCGTGGCGGTCAAGCTGATCAAGCGCGGCATGGACACCGACGCGATCCTCGGCCGGTTCCTCCGCGAGCGGCAGATCCTGGCCGCGCTCGATCACGCCAACGTGGCGCGCCTCCTCGACGGCGGCGTGACCGACGACGGCCAGCCGTTCTTCGCGCTCGAGTACGTGGACGGGGTGCCCCTGACCACGTACTGCGACGAGCAGCGGCTGGGCGTGGACGATCGCCTGCGGCTGTTCGAGGACGGATGCCGGGCCGTCCAGCACGCCCACGCCAAGCTGGTCGTCCATCGCGACCTCAAGCCCTCGAACATGCTGGTGACGCGCGAGGGCCGGCTCAAGCTCCTCGACTTCGGAGTGGCCAAGCTGCTGGCCGAGGACGAGCCGCATGTGACGCGCACGGGCGAGCGCCTGCTCACGCCGCAATACGCGGCGCCGGAGCAGGTCCGCGGCGAGCCGGTCACGACCGCGACCGACGTGTACGCGCTGGGCGTGGTGCTCTACGAGCTGCTGACCGGCCGTCCGCCGCACCACGCCCTCGACGCCGCGGCGCTGGCGCGCGCGGTGTGCGACACCGTGCCGCCGCCGCCGTCCGCGGCCGTGAGGGGCGAAGCCGCGGCCGCCGCCGCGCGCCGTCTCTCGCCCCCTCGGCTGGCCCGCCGGCTCTCCGGCGACCTGGACACGCTGGTGCTCAAGGCGCTGCGCAAGGAACCGGAGCGGCGTTACGCTTCGGCCGAGGCGCTGGCGGAAGACGTACGCCGGCACCGCGTCGGCCTGCCCGTCACGGCCCGGTCCGACACCGTGCGCTACCGCGCGGTGAAGTTCGTGCGGCGGCACCGCGCGGGCGTGGCGGCGGCGGTCGTGGCCGCGCTCGCGCTGGTCGGCGGGCTCGCCGCCAGCGTCTGGCAGGCGCGCATCGCCGCGCGCGAGCGCGACGCGGCCCGCGCCGGGGAGGCCAAGGCCCGCGCGGTGCAGGACTTCCTGGTCAGCCTGTTCGAGGGGGCCGATCCCGCGGAAGCGAAGGGCCAGGAGATCACCGCCCGCGAGCTGCTCGACCGCGGCGCCGCGCGCATCGAGTCGCAGCTCTCGAGCCAGCCCGCGGTGCAGGGCGAGCTGCTGCACACGATCGGGTCCATCTCGCAATCGCTCGGCCGCTACGACCAGGCGCAGGCGCTCCAGCAGCGGGCGCTCGACCTGGTGCGGCGCACGCAGGGGCCGGAGCATCCACAGGTGGCGCGGGCGCTCCAGGCGATCGCCTCGCTGCGGCTGGAGCAGGGCGACCAACGGGGCGCGGAGGATTTCAGCCGGCAGGCGCTCGCCATGCGCCGGCGGCTCCACCCCCAGGGCGCGGTCGAGCTGGCGGCCAGCCTGGAATTTCTCGGCAACGTCATGATGACGCGCGCCCGGCTGGCGGAGGCGGAGACGCTGATCCGCGAGGCGCTGGCCATGCGGCGGCAGATCCTCGGCCCGGACCACCCGGACACGGCCGTGACGCTGACCGACCTCGGCAACCTGCTCCAGGCCAAGGGCGACTATCCCGGCGCGGTGGCCCAGCACCGGGAGGCGATCCGCGTGCGCGAGGCCGCCCTCGGCCCGCTGCACCCGGAGATCGCCAACAGCCTGATCGACCTGGGGGCCGCGCTCCTGTCCGCGGGCGACGCGGTCGGCGCCGAGAGGGCGCACCGCGACGCGCTGGCTGCGAACCGGCGCGTGTTCGGCGAGGAGCACCCGGCCGTGCTGCGGAGCCTGGAGCACCTCGGGGCGACGTTGCACAGCAAGGGGGACCTGCGGGGCGCGGAGGCGACGTACCGTCACGCGCTCGCCCTCCGGCGCAAGCTGCTCGGGAACGAGCACACCGACGTCGCGATCACCCTCACCAACCTGGCTTCGGCGCTCGCGGAGCAGGCCCGTTTCGACGAGGCGATGCCGCTCTTCGCCGAGGCGCTGGCCCTGCAGGAGCGCGCCACCGGCGAGGGCGTGCGGGTGGCGCACACGCTGCGCCGGCAGGCGGCCGCCCTGCTCGACCAGGGCCGTCCCCGGCAGGCGCTGCCGGTCGCGGAGCGCGCGATCGCGATGTACCGCGAGCGCTACGACCCGCGACACCCGCTGGTGGCCCGGTGCACCGCGCTGCTGGCCGCGATCCGCGCCGCGCTGGGCCAGCCCGAGCTGGCGGAGTCGCTCTACCGCGAGGCGCTGGACGCACAGCGGCACAGCCTTCCCGGCGCGCACTTCTTGACCGTGGGAACCCTGGTGGAGCTGGGGGAGCTGCTGACCGCGCGCGGGCGCCCGGCGGAGGCGGAGCCCTTGTTGCGCGAGGCCCTGCGCCAGGCCGAGCAGTCGCTGCCGGAAGGGCACTGGCGCCTGGGCGTGGTGCAGAGCGTGCTCGGCGCCTGCCTGGCGCGGCGGGGACGCGACCAGGAGGCGCGGCGCCTGCTGGAGAGCGGCTACGAGCGGGTCAGCCGGGTGCTCGGCCACGAGCACCCCGAGGCGCGGCGCGCCCATCGCCGGCTGCGCGGGGCCTGACCGCTCCTCCTCGTGCGCGCCCGCGGATTGTGTCATGCTTCGTCATCCGCGCCGGCGACAGAGACGGCCCGGGCCCCCGGGGCCCGCGCCGGAGCACGCGCGCGGAGGGAGGCGAGCGATGTCGAACGATAAGGGGATCTCGCGCCGGACGTTCACGTCCCGGTCGTTGATGGCCACGGCGGGCGTGGTGGCGGGGAAGGCCGTGCTCGGCTCCCGCGTGGTGGGGGCCAACGACAAGGTGGTGCTCGCCGTGATCGGCATCCGCGGCCAGGGCAACGCGCTCAAGCGCGGGTTCGCCAAGATCTCCAACGTCGAGATCAAGACCCTCTGCGACGTGGACGAGAACCTGTTCGCGGCGCGCGCGAACGACGCCACGCTCAAGGACGTCGCGGCCTTCCGCCCCGGCTTCCAGCAGGACCTCCGGCGCGTGCTCGACGACAAGGACGTCGACGCGGTCGTCATCGCCACGCCGAACCACTGGCACGCGCTGGCCACGGTGTGGGCGCTGCAGGCGGGCAAACACGTGTACGTGGAGAAGCCCAGCTCGCACACGGTGTGGGAGGGCCGGCAGATGATCGCGGCCCAGAAGCGCGCGGGCAAGGTGGTGCAGGTCGGCACCATGAACCGCAGCCGGCCCCCGGTGCAGCAGGCGATCAAGTTCCTCCACGACGGCGGGATCGGCGAGGTCTACATGGCGCGCGGCCTCTGCTTCAAGCCGCGTCCCTCGATCGGCCGCTATCCCGACGGCCCGATGCAGCCCGGGGAGAAGTACAAGCTCCACGTCGAGACCAATGACTGGGAGCCGGCCTACGACAGCGCGTACCTGTCGAAGGTGAACTACGACCTCTGGCTCGGCCCCGCGCCGCAGCGCCCGTTCAACCGCAACCGCTTCCACTACAACTGGCACTGGCACTGGGACTACGGCAACGGGGACACCGGCAACCAGGGCCCGCACCAGTTCGACATCGCCCGCTGGGGCCTGCGCGAGGGCGACCACCCGACGAAGATCCGCTCGGTGGGCGGCTACTACGGCGAGCCCTCCTCGCAGGAGACGCCGAACCTGCAGACGACGGTCTACGAGTACCCGGACGGCAAGATCCTGGAGTTCGCCACCCGCGGCGGCTACACGAACGAAGAGGGCACGCAGAAGATCGGCAACCTCTTCTATGGCACCAAGGGCTGGATGTGGATCGACGGCGACGGCCGCAAGTGGCAGTCCTACTTCGGCCGCAAGGACGAGAAGGGCCCCGGCTCCGAAGCCCCGCCCGCCAGCGGCGGCAGCGATCCGAACGTGCTGACGAGCATCGAGCGCCCGCACTACCAGAACTTCGTCGACGCGATCCGCGCCAACGATCCGTCGAAGGTGACCTGCGACGCGCTCGAAGGCCACCTGTCCTCGGCCCTGCCGCACCTCGCGAACATCTCCTACCGCGTCGGCCGCGCCCTCACCTTCGACCCGAAGAAGGAGACGTTCGTGGGCGACAAGGACGCGGACAAGCTGCTCACCCGCGAATACCGCAAGGGCTTCGACTTCCCCGCGGACTCGTAGCAGGTTTGTCGGCCCGCGGCCGATCGTTTAGTTTGGACAGTTGTGGAGAGATGCGAGAGCCAGGCTGAATCGGCATGACTGGAAATCATGTGAGGGGGCAACTCCTCCGGGGGTTCGAATCCCCCTCTCTTCGCCAGCACTTACGAGACCAGGCTGGCTCTCGAGCCGCGTGCACGTGCCACGTTCACGTGCCCGAGCCGACGCGACCATTGCCGTGCCCGAGGTCTTTCCATGAGACTGAGTGAAGCCATCCGCTGGGGCGCGCGCCGCGGCGCCCAGGTCCGCGGCAAGCTGCACGACGCACGCACGAGCGCCACCTGCGCGCTCGGGGCGGCCGCCGCCGCCATGGGCGCCTACGAGGACGACCTGCCGATCGACCGCGGGAACGTGATGCGCCGCATGCGCGAGCTGTTCCCGATCCTTCGCGCGACGCTCGGCCCCGGCGGCGAGACCGTCGAGAAGGCGATCGCCGCGCTGAACGATCGCCACGGGCTGACGCGCGAAGAGATCGCGAGCCGCGTGGCGGCGTGGGAGGGAGCGCTCGGCTGCGCGCCGCGCGCGGACACCCGCCGCACCCCCGAGCCCAGAGACGCAGCCCGCGCCGCCTGACGTGGTAGGCTAATCGGGGCCGGCCGCACGTGGGTCCCGGCCCTGCGCAACACGGGACGCCCAACCCCGCCAGGCCCGGAAGGGAGCAACGGTCAGGCGATCCCCGGGTGTGCCGCAGGACAGCCGGGATTCACGTGGGGCTTGCCCCGCCTCCCCTTTTCCATGGCCTACACCGTCCTCGCCCGGAAGTGGCGTCCGCAAACCTTCGACGACGTGGTCGGCCAGACCACCGTCACGCGCACGCTGAAGAACGCGCTGGTGTCCGGCCGGGTCGGCCACGCGTTCCTGCTCTCGGGCCCCCGCGGCGTCGGCAAGACGACCACCGCGCGGGTGCTGGCCAAGGCGCTCAACTGCGCGAACGGCGACGGGCCGCAGCCGGAGCCGTGCGGCGAGTGCGCGTCGTGCCGTGAGATCGCCGCCGGCAACTCGCTGGACGTCCAGGAGATCGACGGCGCCACCCACAACGGCGTCGAGCAGGTGCGCGAGCTGCGCGAGAGCGCGCGCTACAACCCCGCCCGCGACCGCTACAAGATCTGGATCATCGATGAGGTCCACATGCTTTCCACGGGCGCGTTCAACGCGCTCCTGAAGACGCTGGAAGAGCCTCCGCCGCGCGTGAAGTTCATCTTCGCCACCACCGAGTACCACAAGATCCCGGACACGATCCTCTCGCGCTGCCAGCAGTACGAGTTCCGGCTCATCCCCGCGCGCGAGCTGCAGGGGCACCTGCGCGCGGTGGCG
>DATBIZ010000067.1:0-7338 GCA_036556645.1 Vicinamibacteria bacterium
CGGCGAGCGCCGAGGCGCGCGCCGCCGGGGTGCGGCCGGGCCAGACGCTGGCGGTGGCGCTGCGCGAGTGCCCCGACGCCGCGCTCCGGCCCGGCGACCTCGAGACCTACGCGCGCATCAGCGACGAGGTCACCCAGATCCTGCTGCAGGCGAGCCGGCGCGTGGAGCGCCCGTCCGCGGACGAGGCGTACGTGGACCTCACCCGCGACAGCCCCACCGCGCCCCATCCGGTGGCGGCGGCCGAGGCGATCAAGGACGAGCTGCAGCGGCGGCTCGGGCTCGAGGCCTCGTTCGGCCTCGCCTCGTCCCGCCTGGCCGCGCGCGTGGCCTCCACGGTGGCGCGGCCGCGCGGGCTGCTCGTGGTGCTGCCGGGTTACGAGTCGTCGTACCTTGCGCGCCAGCCGCTGAGGATGCTGCCGGACCTGCCCCCGCATCTCGAGCGCGCGCTCGAGTCGGCCGGCCTGGGCACGCTGGGCGACCTCCTGGCCGCCGAGCCGGAGGCCTTGGCCTCCGCCGTCGGGCCGGCGGTGGCCGAGCGGCTGCAGCAGGCGGCCCGGGGCGAGGGCGAAGCGCCGGTGCCGGTCACCGCGCCTCCGACCCGCCTGGCGGAAGACGCGCTGATCCGCGACCGCCGATCCGACACCCAGGCCCTGCTCGCGGTCGTGGAGGGCCTGGCCGCCCGCGCGGCGCGCCGCCTGCGGCCGTTCGACCTCGGGGCCGGCCAGCTCGTGGTCGAGGTGGAGCGGCCCGACGGCGTCGTCCGGCGCGAGGACAGCTTCGACCCTCCGGTCGCCGACGAGGAGACGCTGTGCGTGGTCGCGAAGTCGCTGGCGGCGCCGCTGATCGACGTCGCCGCCGGCGTGCGCTCGGTGCACGTGCGGCTCGCGCGCCTGGCGCGTGCGGGCGCGCAGACCCCGCTCTTCCGCACCACCGGCTGATATAATCGCCGCCTCCTCCGCGATGCCTCTGCGTGCCGCCTCGAAGCGCCGGGCCGCCGGCGCTCGCGCCCGGAAGCCCGAGAAGCCGGCGTTCCGCACCGGCGTCCACCGCGCGCGCGCGAACAAGATCCTGGACGTGCTGGCGGAGACGCACCCCGACGCCACCTGCGCGCTGCACTACCGCAACGCCTACGAGCTCGTGGCGGCCACCATCCTGTCCGCGCAGTGCACCGACGAGCGGGTGAACCAGGTCACGCCCACGCTGTTCGCGCGCTACCCCACGGCCGCGCACCTGGCCAAGGCGCGCCCGGCGGACGTGGAGGAGATCGTCAAGTCCACCGGCTTCTTCCGCGCGAAGACGAAGAGCCTGCTCGGCTGCGCGCGCGGGCTGGTGGAGCGCCACGGCGGCGAGGTGCCGCGCACGATGGCGGAGATGGTGAAGCTGCCGGGCGTGGGCCGCAAGACCGCCAGCGTGGTGCTCGGCCACGTGTACGGCGTCAACGAGGGCATCGCGGTGGACACGCACGTGCTGCGCGTGAGCAACCGGCTCGGCATCGCGAACGCCGGCGATCCGCTGGTGGTGGAGCAGCAGCTCATGGCCATGATCCCGCGCGAGCGGTGGACGCAGGTGACGGACCTGCTGATCTTCCACGGCCGCCGCATCTGCCAGGCGCGCCGGCCGCTGTGCGGCCAGTGCCCGGTGTTCGCGCTGTGCCGCTGGCCGTACCGCCAGGCCTACGCGCTGGGCCAGACCGTCAAGGGGCCGCACGCGGCCGCGGCGCGCGTGCGGGCGCGCGTGGCCACCGCCCGCGCGGAGCGCGCGCGATGACCCCGCCGCCCGCGAGCGCCACCCGCGTCGTCGCCGCCGTGGCGCAGATGACGTCCACCGCGGACGTGGAGCGCAACCTCGAGACCGCGGAGCGGCTGGTGGCCGAGGCCGCCGCGCGCGGCGCGCGCTTCGTCTCCCTGCCGGAGAACTTCGCCTTCCTGCGCTCGGAGGGCGAGCCGGTCCCCGAGGCGCAGGCCCTCGACGGCCCCTGGGTGCGCCGCATGGCCGAGGCCGCGCGGCGTCAGGAGCTGACCCTGCTGCTGGGGAGCCTGCCCGAGAAGGTCGCGGGCGACGCGCGCGTCTACAACACCTCGGTGCTGATCGGCCCGGACGGCGCCACGATCGCCACCTACCGGAAGATGCACCTGTTCGACATCGACCTGCCGGGCATGGAGCACCTGAAGGAGTCAAAGGCCGTGCGGCCGGGCGAGGAGCTGGTGGTGGCGGACGCGCCATTTGGCCGCATCGGCCTTTCGATCTGCTACGACGTCCGCTTCCCGGAGCTCTACCGCCGGCTGGCCCGCCAGGGCGCGCGGGTGCTGGCGGTGCCGTCGGCCTTCACGGAGAGGACGGGCAAGGACCACTGGGAGGTGCTGCTGCGCGCGCGGGCGATCGAGAACCTCGCCTACGTCGTGGCCGCGGCGCAGACCGGGCACCACGGCGGCGGCCGCGCCTCGCACGGCCACTCGATGATCGTGGACCCCTGGGGCGCGGTCCTGGCGCAAGTTCCCGAAGGCGAGGGTGTTGCGCTCGCGGAGCTCGACTTCGCGCGGCAGGACCGCCTCCGGCGCGAGCTGCCCGCGCTCGGCCACGCGCGCCTCGGTTGAGCGCGCCACGCGGCCGGAAACCACGCCGGGTCAACACGCTAAGCATTGACACCCCGGTGCCGCGTCGGGTAAGATCGGCGTTTGCGACTTGGGCGCCGGGCGCGCCATGGGGTTTTGATGCCGACCTACATTCCAAAGGCGGACGAGCGCGAGCGCGCGTGGTTCGTCATCGATGCCAAGGACAAGGTCCTCGGCAAGCTCGCGGCGACCGCTGCCCAGATCCTCAGCGGCAAGCGCAAGCCGTCCTACACGCCGTTCCTCGACACCGGTGACCACGTCATCGTGATCAACGCCGCGCAGGTGCATCTCAGCGGCCGCAAGCACGAGGACAAGTTCTACCGGCACCACACCGGCTTCCACGGCGGCCTCAAGAGCACGTCGGCCGGCGACCTGCTGAAGAAGCGCCCGGACCGCCTGATCGAGGAAGCGATCCGCGGCATGTTGCCCAAGACCAAGCTCGGCCGCGCCATGTTCGGGAAGCTCAAGGTGTACGCGGGCGAGAAGCATCCGCACCAGGCCCAGAAGCCGCAGCCCGTGGCGATCAAGTAGAGGAGAGAGTTTGAGCGCAGCGACCAACACCTATTACGCCACCGGCAAGCGCAAGACCTCGGTCGCGCGCGTCCACCTCGTCCCCGGCACGGGCGAGATGAAGCTCAACGACAAGTCCATCGACGAGTACTTCGGCGGCCACGAGGCCCTGAAGCTGATGGTCCGCCAGCCCTTCACGGTGACCGAGACGCTCGAGAAGTTCGACGTGAGCGCGCACCTGCACGGGGGCGGCGTGGCCGCGCAGGCCGGCGCGCTGCGCCACGGCATCGCGCGCGCGCTGTGCGTGGTGGACCTGGAGCTGCGCAAGCGCCTCAAGAAGGCCGGCTTCCTGACCCGCGACGCGCGGATCAAGGAGCGCAAGAAGTACGGGCAGAAGGGCGCGCGGCGCCGCTTCCAGTTCAGCAAGCGTTAAAGGAGGCTGTTTGTCCACGACTGTGAACGTTTCCCTGAAGGAGCTTCTCGAAGCGGGGGTCCACTTCGGGCATCAGACCAAGCGGTGGAACCCCAAGATGAAGGAGTTCATCTTCGGGGAGCGCAACGGGATCTACATCGTGGACCTGCAGAAGACGCACCGCCTCCTGCAGGAAGCGCTGAGCTTCGTCACCGAGCTGGCCTCGCAGGGCCGGACCATCCTGTTCATCGGCACCAAGCGGCAGGCGCAGGAGGTCCTCGCGGAGGAGGCCACCCGCTGCGGCATGCCCTACGTGAACGAGCGCTGGCTGGGCGGGCTGCTCACCAACTTCGTGACCGTGCGCAAGAGCCTGGACCGGCTCAAGGAGCTGGAGATGGCCACGGCCGAGGGCCGCGGCGACCGCCTGACCAAGAAGGAGCTGGCCAAGCTGGAGAAGGAGCGGGTCAAGCTCGACCGGAACCTGAAGGGCATCAAGGGCATGAAGACGCCGCCGGACGCCGTCTTCATCATCGACACGCGCAAGGAGCAGATCGCGGTCCAGGAAGCGCGCAAGCTGAAGATCCCGGTGGTGGGGATCGTGGACACCAACTGCGACCCGGACGAGGTGGACTACGTGATCCCCGGCAACGACGACGCGCTGCGGGCGATCAAGCTGTTCGCCGGCCGCATCGCCGATGCGGTGCTCGCGGGACGCGGGCTGCGCGAGGCGCGCGCGGCCGAGACGGCCGCCGCGGACAAGGCGGCGGGGACCGAGGGCGCCGAGCCGGCGCCGCGCAAGCCCCGCACGCGCCCGCTGGCCGCGCCCGTGCCCACCGCCTGAGCGTCCGGACCGCCTGACCCGCCCCGGGCGCTCGCGCGAGCCCCGGGGCGTTCTGTGTCCGGCCCGTTCGTTTTTCCGAGGATGAGAGAGTCATGACGATCACTGCCGAAATGGTGCGGAAGCTGCGCGAGGAGACCGGCGCCGGGATGATGGAGTGCAAGAGCGCTCTGGTCGAGGCGAACGGCGACACGGAGAAGGCGCGCGAGATCCTGCGCAAGAAGGGCCTCGCCTCCGCCGCGAAGAAGGCCGGCCGCGCCACCACCGAGGGCCTCATCGGCCACTACATCCACCAGGGCGCGAAGATCGGCGTCCTGGTCGAGGTCAACTGCGAGACCGACTTCGTGGCCAAGACCCCGGACTTCCAGAACCTGGTGCGCGAGATCGCGATGCACGTGGCGGCCGCGGCGCCGGTCTACGTGACCAAGGACGAGGTCCCGGCCGAGGTGCTCGACAAGGAGCGCGAGATCTACCGCGCGCAGGCCGCCAACCAGGGCAAGCCGGCGAACGTGGTGGACAAGATCGCCGAAGGCAAGCTGAAGGACTTCTACGCGACCGCCTGCCTGCTCGAGCAGCCGTTCGTGCGCGACCCGAAGCTGACCGTCGGCCAGCTCGTGCAGGAGAAGATCGCCATCATCAAGGAGAACATCGTGGTGCGGCGCTTCGCCCGCTTCAAGGTCGGCGAGGAGCTGCAGGCGGCGAGCAAGCCGGCCGACGAGCCGCTCGTCCCCGCCGCGAGTTAACATCACGGGCGCAGGAGGCGCCAACATGTCCGCCGCCAAGAGGTCTCCAGCCTACCGCCGGATCCTGCTCAAGCTCTCGGGCGAGGCCCTCCTCGGCGACAAGTCGTTCGGCATCGACCGCAAGTTCACCGACTACCTGGCCGGCGAGATGAAGCAGGCGCACGAGCTGGGCGTGCAGGTCTCCGCGGTGGTCGGCGGCGGCAACATCTTCCGGGGCGTTTCGGACACCGCCCAGGGCATGGACCGCGTGTCCGCCGACTACATGGGCATGCTGGCCACCGTGATCAACGGCGTGGCCCTGCAGGACGCGCTGGAGCGGGTGGGGGTGTACACCCGCGTGATGTCCGCGATCGAGATGCGCGAGGTGGCGGAGCCGTTCATCCGCCGCCGCGCCATCCGCCACCTGGAGAAGGCGCGGGTGGTGATCTTCGCCGGCGGCACCGGCAACCCGTATTTCTCCACCGACACCGCGGCCGCCCTGCGCGCGATGGAGATCAAGGCCGAGATCATCCTCAAGGGCACCAAGGTGGACGGGATCTACGACGCGGACCCGGTGGAGAACCCCAAGGCCAAGATGTTCGAGCGCGTCACCTATTTCGAGGTCCTGCAGCGGGGCCTCAAGGTCATGGACACCACCGCCATCTCGCTCTGCATGGACAACCGGCTGCCCATCATCGTCTACAACCTGAAGAAGAAGGGCAGCCTGAAGCAGATCCTGATGGGCGGCAAGGTGGGAACGATGGTGGAGGAGTGATGGCGATCAAGGACCTGATCGCGGACGCGAAGCAGCGCATGCACGCCTCGGTGGAGACGGTGCGGCGCGAGATGGGCTCGCTGCGCACCGGCCGCGCCTCCGTCTCCATGCTCGACAACGTGCGCGTGGACTACTACGGCACCCCCACCCCGCTCAACCAGGTGGGGAACCTCTCCACGCCGGACCCCACGCTGATCACCATCCAGCCCTGGGACGTGTCGCTGATCGGCGCCATCGAGAAGGCGGTGCGGCTGGCCGACCGCGACCTCAACCCGCAGAACGACGGCAAGGTGATCCGCATCCCGGTGCCCCAGCCGACCGAGGAGCGCCGCAAGGGGCTGGTCAAGCTCGCGCACAAGCACGCCGAGGAGGGCCGGGTGGCCGTCCGCAACGTGCGGCGCGACGTGAACGAGCACCTGAAGAAGATGCTGAAGGACCACCAGGTGAGCGAGGACGACGAGAAGCAGGGTATCGCCGAGGTCCAGAAGCTGACCGACCAGCACATCGCGCAGATCGACGAGATCACCAAGAAGAAGGAAGCGGAGATCCTCGCCGTCTAGCAGCCCTAGGCGCGCCGCGCGCGTATAATCGCCCGCGAGCCCGACACCGTGCCTCTCACCCACCTGGACTGCACGAAGTGCAACCGGCGCTATCCGCCGGGGCAGGTGCTGAACCTGTGCGAGTGCGGGGGCCCGCTGTTCGCGCGCTACGACCTCGAGCGGGCGGCCAAGAACATGCGGCCCGGCCACCTCGCGCTGCGCGAGCCGACGCTCTGGCGCTACGACGACGTGCTCCCGGTGGACAACCCCGACCACCGGATCAGCCTCGGCGAGGGCTATACCCCGTTCCTCTCCGCGCGCCGGCTGGGCGCGCTGGTCGGCCTTCCCCGCCTCTACGTCAAGGACGAGTCCGGCAACCCCACCGGCTCGTTCAAGGCGCGCGGGATGGCGCTGGCGGTGTCCATGGCCAAGGCGCTCGGGGCCACCGACGTGGCCGCGCCCTCCGCCGGCAACGCCGGCAGCGCGCTGGCCGCCTACGCCGCCAAGGGCGGGCTCAAGGCCCACGTCTTCGTTCCGAAAGACGTGCCGCGCGTCTTCCTGATGGAGACCGAGGCCTACGGCGCCGAGCTGCAGACCGTCGAGGGCCTGATCACCGACGCGGGCAAGGTGTGCGCGGAGGAAGCGCGCGCGCACGGCTGGTACGACTGCGCGACCCTGAAGGAGCCCTACCGCGTCGAGGGCAAGAAGACGATGGGCTACGAGCTGGCGGAGCAGATGGGGTGGAAGCTGCCCGACGCGATCCTCTACCCCACCGGCGGCGGCACCGGGCTGATCGGCATGTGGAAGGCGTTCCAGGAGATGGAGCGCATGGGCTTCGTCAGCCAGGCGCGGCCGCGGATGTACGCGGTGCAGGCGGAGGGCTGCGCGCCGATCGTGCAGGCGTTCGCCGAGGGCCGCGAGGACGCCCCG
>DATBIZ010000068.1:0-7349 GCA_036556645.1 Vicinamibacteria bacterium
CCGAGGGACACGGGGTTGTCTCCGCCCTCGATGAAGTGCGCGATCACGTCGTGCAGGCGGCCCTCTTCCTGCCGCTTCTTCTGCTGCAGGCGCCCGTACGCGCCGGCCGCCTCCTCCGACTCGCGCTTGAGCTTCTCGATCTCGACGTTGATCTTGCGCAGCAGCCCTTCCATCTCCGCCTTGAGCGACTCGACGCGCGTCTGGTTGCGCGCGCGCAGCTCGTTCAGCTCGCGGCCCTTGGCCGCCTCGAACGCGTCGAGCGCCTTGTCGCGCAGCACCGCGTCCTGGAGCACCTCGCGCAGCGGCACCGCCGCCGCCTCCAGCGCGGCCATCACCGCCGCCGCCTTCACCTCGCGGGCGAGCGGCGCCAGGCGCTTGCTGGAGAGCATCTCGGCGACCTTCTCCACGCCGTAGCCGTGCGGCGGCAGCTCGATCCCCGCCTCGGCGTACACCGCCTCGAAGTCGTCCACGGTGGACGGCACGGCGGAGACCTCGACCGGACGCGGCTCGGCCGCGAAGGCCTCCGGCGGAATGTCGCGCTCGGCCGGCGCGGCTCCCTCGGCGGGAGCCTCGGCGGTGTCGGTGACGATCAGCCGCACTCCCCGGCCCACCAGGTCCCTCAGCCTGCTCACCGTGCCTCCCTCGAAGGCATAAGACGAAGGCGACGCGCGCGGGTTCCCGGAATCGGACGCACGGCGCGGCAACTTGTAGCAACCACACGGTAGGGTGTCAAATGTGGCGGCGATGCCCGCGCTGCCGCCGCCGCTGACCACGGCCGACCTCGCGCCCCTGCTCGGCGGCCGGCGCGGCGAGCGGGCGCTGCAGGCGGCGCTCCAGGCCGCCACCGCGCCGGGCGCCCCGCCGCCCGTGCTGCTGGGCCTGCTCGGCCGCTTCATCCAGTTCAACGCCGCCTTCGGCGCCGGCGTCGCGAACCTGGCCGGGGAGATCGCCGCCCGGCCCGCGCTCTTCCGCGACCCGGACGAGCCGGTGCGGATCCTGGCCGACCGCGCGGCCGAGGTGGCGGCGGACTTCTTCCACGCGGCGGTGGACGAGTTCGACGACCGGCTCACGCCGTGGCGCGACACGCACCGCACGCTGGCGCAGGCCACGCTGAAGGCGGCCGGCGCGCACTTCGGCTACGCGCCGGGCGAGCTCGACCGGATCGTCGGCACCGATCCCGCGACCCAGGCGGCGCGCGCGGCGGTGTGGGAGGGCTACGGCGTCGGCGCCGCGCTCGACGAGCGCCGCTTGTTCGCCGCCATGGGCTTCCACGCGGGCAGCGAGGTGCTGGCCGACCAGGAGTTCACGATCATCGACCGCTGCCTGCGCGCGCGGCGGCCGGAGCTGGTGGCCGCGCTGGAAGCCACGAAGGTCGAGGCGCTCGGCGAGAAGCACGCCGCGTACTACTGGATCGCCATCCACACCAGCGTCGAGGCCGACCACTTCGCGGCCGCGCTCGCGGGCGTGAACAAGGCGCTGCGCTTCTACGCGGGCGCGGAGGCGCCGGCCGCCGTCCGCGGCTTCGTCCTCGAGGGCTTCACGCGCTTCGCGGCGGTGCAGGCCGCGTTCCTGGAGAGCCTGCCCGTCGCCTGAGCCCCGCCCCGGCGCGCCTCAGGAGAGCGTGCGCGCGAGCTCGGCCGCCCAGCCCACCACGACGTGGATCACCGAGGCCGAGGCGCCGTCGGTCTCCCGGAGCGAGAGCAGCGCGCCGTCCGGGCGCGCGCCGTACCAGGCCGCGTGCGGATCGCGCGCGAGCAGGCGCGGCCGCGCGCCCGCGAACGGCTCCGGCGCGGCGCCCACGGGCACCGCGAGCAGCGCGCCCTCGTCGGCCTGGAAGAGCAGCGTGCGGCCGTCGCGCGACCACAGCGGCGCGTAGCCGCCCTCGGCCGAGACCTGCCAGCGTGGCGTCAGCGCCGGCCAGGGGCGCACGTACACCTCCCACCGGTTCGACTCGTTGCTCTCGTAGGCCAGCCAGCGGCCGTCCGGCGAGAGGACGCCGAAGTCCTCGTCGAAGCGCGTGCGCAGCAGCGGCCGCGACGTGCCGGCCGCGGCGTCGAACGCCCAGAGGTCCGCCCCGGTGTCCGGGTGCAGCTCGGTGAAGAGCAGGACGCGGCCGTCGCGGGACCAGGAGTTCGGATACTGGCTGAGCGCGCTCTTCAGCACGCGCTCGGGCGCGCCGCCGCCGTCGGCCGGCACGCGGAACACGTTGTACGGCCCCTGGCCGCCCGCCGCGTACGTCACGTGGCGGCCGTCGGCGGTCCACACCGGCTCCACGTTGTGGCCCTCGAAGGTGAGCCGGCTCAGCGTGCCCCGCGCCGCGTCGGCGAGCCAGACGTCGGAGCGCGTGCCGTCGTGGATCGTGACCGCGACGCGGCGGCCGTCCGGCGCGAGGTCGGCGTTCATGAACGTGCGCTCGGCGACCGGCAGGGCGGACGTCCGGCCGTCGGGCTGGCGCCACCCGAGCGACACGAGCGGCGGCTGGCCGCGGCCCGGCACGTAGGCCAGCGTGCCCTCGCGCGAGAGCGCCACGTGGGGCATCCCGATCTGCGCGGAGAGCGCCACCCCGGAGAGCACCGCGCGCGGCGGCCCGGTGAAGCGCGCGCGGCGCGCGTCGAACCCCGCGGCGAGCAGGCCGTCCTGCCGCGCGAAGACCAGGTGGCCGCTGTCGAGGTAGCGGGCGAACGCGCCCTGCTCGCGCAGGCCGAGCCGCGCCCGGTCGCGCAGGCGCACCGCGTCGAGGCGCGCGCTGCCGGCGCCGCCGGACATCCAGACCGTGAAGACGACCACCTCGCCGCCCGGCAGGGTTTCGGGCCAGAGGTGCGCCATCTCGCCGGCCGCCACGTCGGGGCGGGTGATCGGCTCGGCCGCGCCGCCGACCGCGCTCACGCGCATCAACCCGCCGCGGAAGCTCGGCGCGTACACGATGGTGTCGCCCTCCCAGCTCGCGCCGAACGGGTGCGCGGCCTCGGCCACGTCCTGCGCCGCGCCGCCGCCCACCGGGGCCTTCCGGAGGCGGCCCTCGGCGAAGAAGCCGATCCAGCGTCCGTCGGGCGAGAAGAAGGGGGCGGCGGCGCCGGCGCTGCCGGGCACGACCGCGGCCTCGAACTGGTCGAGGGGCCGGAGCAGGAGCTGGGACTTCTCGCCACGGTCCGCCGCGTAGGCGAGGAGCCGCCCGTCCGGGGAGAGGGCCAGCGTGGCCGCCGCCTTCGCGGGCAGCGGATCGCCGGCGGACACCGCGATCGTGAAGCGCGTCGGCCGCGGCCCGGTCGCCGGCTCGCGCCGCGTCAGGGCCGCGGCGAGCACGGCCAGAGCGGCGGCCGCCCCCGCCCAGCCGGCCACCTCGCGCGTCCGCCCGCGCGCGCCCGCCGGGGCCGGCTCGGCCGCGGGCGTGGCGAGCGGGACGGCGCGGCCGGACGGGGTCTCCACCTCGACCGGCGCCACGAACCGGTAGCCGCGACGGTGGACGGTCTGCACGTAGGCCGGCTGCTGCGGGTCGTCGCCCAGCGCCTGCCGCACCAGGCTCACCGCCTCGGTCAGCGACGTCTCGGTGACCGCGGTGTCGGGCCACACCGCGTCCATCAGCGCGCTCTTCGAGACGATCGAGCCGGGCCGTTCGAGCAGGTGCTCGAGCACGCCCAGCGCGCGGGGCGGCAGGGGCAGCTCGACGTCCTCCCGGGAGAGGACGCGGTTGGCGCGGTCGAAGCGGAACGAGCCGAAGCGCAGCGCCTGCCCGGAACCCGGGTGGATGGCCAGCCCGGCCACGATCGCCCGATCCGGCAGACCTTGCGCCAACTTAGCAACTCCCTCGCGGAACCTTCAGGACTTCGCCCCGGCGGCGCCTCACCTTGTCGCGAGCAGCGGGCGCCGGCACCAGGCCATGTTACCGCCGGCGCGCGAAACCCCGAGGAAGGAGACCATGACGGGAATCGTCGAGCTGTTCATCCTCTTGAACGTGGCCGCGCCGCCGGAGCCCGCGGCCGCGGCGCCACCGCCGCGGAAGACCTACGAGGTGCGCCGCGCGAACGCCGCCATCACGCTCGACGGCGCGCTCACCGACGAGGGCTGGAAGGACGCCGCCGTCATCGAACTGGCCTACGAGTACTTCCCCGGCGACAACACGCCCGCGCCGGTGCGGACCCAGTTCCTCGTCACCTTCGGCGAGGCGCACGTCTACCTGGGCTTCCGCGCCTTCGACCCGGAGCCGGAGCGGATCCGCGCCCACCTGGCCGACCGGGACGCGATCACCACGTTCCAGCAGGACGACCACGTCGGCTTCATCCTCGACACCTTCAACGACGAGCGGAGAGGCTTCCAGTTCCGCGTGAACCCGCTCGGCGTGCAGGCGGACGCGGTCTTCAGCGAGCTCGAGGGCATCGAGGACTTCTCCTGGGACGCGATCTGGGAGTCCGCCGGGCGCGTGACCGCCGAAGGGTACGAGGTCGAGGTGGCGATCCCCTTCAACCAGCTCCGCTTCCCGAAGACCGAGGCGGCGCAGACCTGGGGCTTCGACGTCTTCCGCTCCTACCCGCGCAGCGTGCGCCACCGCATCGCCGCCAAGTGGACCGACCGCAACCGTGCCTGCATCCTCTGCCAGGCGGACAAGCTGGCCGGCCTGAGCGGCCTCACCCCGGGCCGGAACCTGGAGTTCGATCCCACGGTGACCGCGCGGCGGACCGACCTGCGGCCGGCGTTCCCCGCCGGCCCGCTCGAGAACGGGGACGCGGAAGCCGAGGCGGGGCTCACGGCGCGGTGGGGAATCACGCCGAACCTGATCCTGAACGCGACCGTGAACCCCGACTTCTCGCAGGTCGAGGCGGACGTGGCCCAGCTCGACGTGAACACCCGCTTCGCGCTCTTCTTCCCCGAGAAGCGGCCGTTCTTCCTGGAGGGGATCGACCTGTTCTCGACCCCGGTCAACACCGTCTTCACGCGCACGATCGTGGACCCCAAGGGCGGCCTCAAGCTGACCGGCAAGTCCGGATCGAACGCCTACGGCGTGTTCGTGGCGCGCGACGAGGTGAACGCGCTCCTGCTGCCGTCGAACCAGGCCTCCGACTTCGTCTCGCGGGAGGACGACGTCACGAGCGCGGTCGCGCGCTACCGCCGCGACGTGGGCGCGACCTCGACGCTGGGCCTGATCTACGCCGGCCGCGAAGGCACCGGCTACCACAACCGGCTCCTGGGGGCGGACGCCTTCGTGCGCCCGAGCGCGTCCGACACCGTCCGCGTGCAGGTGCTGGGCACGCGCACGCGGAACCCCGCCGGCGTGACCGACCTGGTCGGCCACGGACGCGAAGCGTTCGACGGGCTCGGCGTCTTCGCCGACTACTTCCACCAGACGCGCCACTGGCTCTGGTTCGCCCGCTACCAGGACCTGACGCGCGGCTTCCGCGCCGACAGCGGGTTCGTCCCGCGGGTGGACATCCGGCAGGCCGACGCGCAGCTCGGCCGCACCTTCGTGGGCGCGGCGGGCGGCTGGTTCAGCCAGGTGGACGTCGGCGTGCAGGGCCAGCGGATCGAGAACCACGACGGGCTCCTCACCGACGACGACGCGTACCTGTTCCTCAACTACCAGGGCCCCCGGCAGTCGGTGGCCAACCTGCAGCTCCACCGCACGCGCGAGCGCTACGCGGGCACCCTCTTCGAGTACACGCGCTTCGACGGCCTGTTCGAGCTGCGCCCGAGCGGCGACCTGCGTCTGAACCTCGACGCGCGCGTGGGCGGCGCCACGGACTACGCGAACGCGCGCGCCGGCCGCGTCCTCATGCTCAACCCGCGCGTCGAGTACCGCCTGGGCCGCCGGCTGGAGCTGCACCTGGGCCACACGATCGAGCGCCTCGCGGTCGACCCGGGCCGGCTGTTCACGGCCAACCTGACCCAGGGCCGGCTGGTGTACCACCTGGGCACGCGCGCGTTCGCGCGCGCGATCCTCCAGTACACCGACGTGGACCGGGTGGCCGCCCGCTTCGTGGACGCGGTCGAGCCGCGGAGCAAGCGGCTCTTCTCGCAGCTCCTCTTCTCGTACAAGGTGAACCCGCAGACGGTCGTGCTCGTCGGGTATTCCGACAACCACTCCGGCCTGCGCGAGGTGGACCTCACGCAGACCGACCGCACGTTCTTCCTGAAGCTCGGCTACGCATGGGTGCTCTGAACATGCGCAACCTGACCGGCCCGGCGCTCCTCCTCGCGGTGGGCGTGCTGCCGGCCTCCGGCGCGCCCCCGCCGCCCGCCCCCGACCCGGACGTTCTGGTCCGGCGAGCGGCCGAGCTGCCGCACCAGGGGGGGCCGAGGCTGGACGCGGCGGTGGCGCTGGCGCGGGCCGGCCGCGTGGCCGAGGCGCTGCGCTGGCTCGAGAGCGCCGCCGCGCTCGGCGTGGGCGCCGACCTCCCCGCGCTGCGCACCGCCTTCGGAGCGGCGGCGGCCACGCCCGACTTCGCGCGGGTCGCGCGGCGCTTCGAGGAGAACGTCGCACCGCTCGCCCGCGGCGAGGTCGCGCTGCGCCTGCCCGAGCGCGACCTCTACCCGGAGAGCGTCGCGTACGACCCGGTCCGCCGCGCGTTCTACCTGGGCGCGATGTTCAAGCGGAAGATCGTGAAGGTGGACGCCTCCGGCGCGGCCGCCGACTTCGTCCCCCCCGGCGCGCACGGCCTCTGGACCGTGCTCGGCATGAAGGTGGACGCGACGCGCCGCGAGCTGTGGGCGAACGCCTGCAACCTCGGCCAAGGCCCGGCCATGGCGAACCCGGAGCCCGATACCGTGGGCCGCGCCGCGGTCTTGCGCTTCGACCTCGAGACCGGCCGGCTCCTCCGTCGCTACGACGGCCCCGCGCAGACGCGGCCGCTGTGCTTCAACGACCTCGACCTCACGCCGTCCGGCGACGCCTACGTGTCGTCCGGCCCGAACGGGATCTTCCGCGTGGACCGCGGCCGCGACGTGC
Source organism: Vicinamibacteria bacterium (assembly GCA_036556645.1). Classification (GTDB taxonomy): domain Bacteria; phylum Acidobacteriota; class Vicinamibacteria; order Fen-336; family Fen-336; genus DATKEG01. The sequence goes on from DATBIZ010000068.1 coordinate 6,938, forward strand.
TCGAGCTGTTCGCGGCGGTGCCGGGCCTGTTCGTCAACGGCCTGGCCCTCTCCTCGGACCGCCGCACGCTCTTCCTGGCCGCGCACGCGGGCGGCGTGATGGCGCTGGACCTCGCCACCAGGACATGGGAGGCGGTGGCGCTTCCCGAGGGCGCCACCCTCGCCGGCGTCGACGGCCTGTACGTCTACCGCGACAGCCTGGTGGCGGTGCAGAACGCGCTGCGGCACGGGCCCGAGCGCGTGGTGCAGGCGTTCCTCGACCCCTCGCGCCGCCGCGTGACCTGCCTGGCCACGCTGGACCGCAATCATCCCCTCTACGACATCCCGACCACCGGCGTGCTGGTCGGCGACACGCTGCACTACGTGGCCACCAGCCAGCTCCGCAGCTTCGAGGCCGACGGGCGGCCGTGGCC
>DATBIZ010000069.1:0-8731 GCA_036556645.1 Vicinamibacteria bacterium
TGGACCGACGAGGGCCCGCGCCACCTCGGGTGGGTGGAGGGTCAGGACCGCGCCCCGCACGTGCTGTTCGGCGAGGGCTGGCGCGACCCGGGCGTGGTGGACGGCGTCCCGGCGCGGCGCACGCGCACGAGGTCGTCCCACCTGGTGCTGCCGGTGCGCGACCCCGCCGATTTCGAGGTGCGCCTGCGCGCGCGCGCCGAGCGCGAGACCCTGCCCTTCGACCTCGAGCTGCTCGTCAACGGCGTGTCCGGCGGACGCGCGGCCGCCGTCCCGCGCTGGCACGAGTACGTGTTCCGAGTCCGCCAGGTGGACCTGCGCCGCGGGCTCAACGACGTGCTGCTGCGCTTCCCCGGCGCCCCCCCCGAGCGGCGGCCCGAGATGGCGGTGGCCACGATCGCGCTCGCGCGCGCGGCTGCGCCCGCCCGCGCGGACGGGGTAGACTCGCGGCCGACCCTTCGAGACCAGATGCGGTGATCACCGAGCGCGTCGGAGAGGCGTTCGCGCGGCCGATCGAAGGCCTGGTGAGGGCGTTCGCGCGGTTCAACCCCGACGTCCTCACCATCACCGGTCTGGCCCTCAACGGCGTGGCCTGCGCCTTCTTCGCGTTCTCGGGCGGGAAGGACTACACCTACCCGCACCTGCTGCGGGTGGGCGGCGTGGTCGCGCTGCTGGCCAGCCTCTTCGACATGCTCGACGGCCGCGTGGCGCGCCTGCGCGGACGCCCCACGACGTTCGGCGCGTTCCTCGACTCCACCATGGACCGCTACTCGGACATGGTGCTCTATCTCGGCCTGCTGCTGCTGTATGCCCGGCTGGACAAGACGCCGGACATGGTGCTGGTCTGGGTGGCGGCCTTCGGCAGCTTCATGACCTCGTACGCGCGCGCCCGGGCGGAGAGCCTGATCCCGAAGTGCACGGTGGGCCTGTTGGAGCGGCCGGAGCGGATCGTGCTGATCGTGATCGGGGCGCTGGCGAACCGGATGACCGCGGTGCTCTGGATCGTCGCGATCCTCTCGAACCTGACCGCGCTGCAGCGGATCGTCTACACCTACGTCGAGCTCAAGCGCGGGTGGGCGCGCGCGCGCAACGGGCCCTCGCCGTGAACGCGGGAGCCGAGCGGCTCCGCCGCCGCGTGCTGGACCCCTGGGGGTTCCGGGCCTACCTCCTGGGCAAGCTTCCGCTGGCCGCGTTCGCCGGGTTGCGGCTGCGCCGCCTCGACGACGAGGCGTGCACGGTGGCGCTGCCCGGCGGCTGGCGCACGCGGAACCCGTTCGGCTCGACCTACTTCGCCGCGCAGGCGATGGCGGCCGAGATGTCCACGGGCGCGCCGGCGCTCGTGCTGACGCGCGCCGCGCCGGCTTCGATCGCGTTGATCCTGACCGGGATCTCGGCGACGTTCGCCAAACGCGTGCAAGGCCCCTCCTTCTTCACGTTCGAGGACGTCCGCGGCCTGCGCGCGGTGATCGAGGGCGTCGCGGCCACGGGCGGGAGCGCGACCTACACCGGGCGGTCCACCGGCCGCACGTCCGACGGCGTGGTGGCGGCCGAGTTCGAGGTCACGTGGTCGTTCAAGCGGCGCGAGCCCTGACGCCCCCCCCGCCGACCGGGTTCGTGGTGGCCGGCGGCCTCAGCCGCCGGATGGGCCGCGACAAGGCGCTGCTCCCCTGGGGCGGCGTCACGCTGCTCGACCACGCGCTCGACCGGCTCCGGCGCACCTGCGGGCGCGTGTTCATCCTCTGCGGGCCGGACCGACGGTACGAGGACCGTGGCGTGCCGGTGCTCCTGGACGCGGCGCGCGGCGCCGGGCCCCTGGCCGGCCTGGTGGCCGGGCTGGCGCAGCTCGGAGACGAGCCGGGGCTCTTCCTGGCCGTGGACCTGCCGGAGGTGCCCGTCGCGCTTCTCGCCGACCTCGTCGAGCGGGCCGCCGCCGCGGACGCGGTCGTCCCGCTCTCCAGGGGCGGGCCGGAGCCCCTGTGCGCGGTGTATGGCAAAGCGTGCCTCGCGCCGGCCCGGCGGCGCCTCGCGGCCGGGGAGTTCAAGATGACCAGCTTCTGGCCGGACGTGCGCGTCGCGCAGGTGTCCCCGGACGCGTGGGACCGGTTCGGGCCGCCCGACACGCTCTTCCGCAACGTCAACACGCCCAACGACCTTCCGCCGGAGTGACCGCCGGCTCGGACTCGTCCCGGGGGCGGCCGCTATCATGGACTCGTGGCACGCGCGTGGGATCTCCGCACGATCCGCGGGGCGGCGCTCGTCGGCGCCGCGAGCGGGCTGGTCCTGGCGACCGGCGTGGTGGCGCGGGAGCTCTGGCGCCGCGGCGTGGAGCCTTCGGTGGTGGCGGGAGCCAGCGATCGCGACGCCCCGGCCGACAGCGCGCCCTGGCTGGAAGGCCCGGCGATCGCCGACCTCCGCGCGCGCCGGCTGATCCTGCCGGTGGACGTGTCGCCGGAACGGCTGACCGACAGCTTCGGCGACCCGCGCGGGGCCGGCACGCGCCTGCACCGGGCCGTGGACATCCTCGCGCCGCGCGGGACCCCCGTGCGGGCGGTCGAGGCCGGCACGATCGCCCGCCTGGACGTGAGCGCGGCCGGCGGCATCTCGGTCTACCAGTTCGACCGCGAGGAGCGGTACTGCTACTACTACGCGCACCTCGACCGGTACGCGGCCGGGCTCGAGGAGGGGGCGGACGTCGCGCGCGGCGAGGTCATCGGATACGTGGGGACGACCGGCAACGCGCCGCGGAACACGCCGCACCTCCACTTCGCGATCTACCGGCTCTCGGAGGCGAAGCAGTGGTCCGCCGCGACCGCGCTGAACCCCTACCCGGTGTTTCGCTAGGCGCCCTCTCGGGGCGTTCGCTGCCCCCGCCGCGCCGCGCGCGGCGCCGGTCAGCCCTGGGCGCCCGCGCCCGGGCTTTCGTCCATCCCGGCCAGCGCGGGCTCGGGCTCGCTGCGGACGAACTGCGAGAGCTGGACGCTCTCGGAGGTCGCGTCCCAGTATTCGGCGAAGTGAACGTCGATCTTCAGCAGGGCGAGGTCCGGATCCTTCTTGCCCTGCCGGAACCATGCCTTGTGCCGGCCGCTCCAGAGCTCCTTGAGGCGGGCCTGGTCGCGCTCGAGCGAGGCGGCGCCGGTCACGGAGATGTAGCGGTCCCCTTTCGGGTTCGAGTAGCTGACGTTCACGTTCGGGTTCGCGGCGATCTCCTGGGCGAGCACGGACCGCGCGCTGGCGATGAACCAGAGGTTCCCGTCGAACTCGACCTCCGAGGTCAGCATCGGCCGGCTGTGCAGGCTGCCGTCGCGCGCCACCGTGGTCAGCATCGCGGTACGGATGTCGCGCATCAGCTTCCGGAGCTTCTTGACGGACCCGTTCCCCTTGGCCGCCTTGGCCGGCGTGTCCTTCTTGGCCATCCGTTCTCCTTTCTTGAAATTCTGACACCTTCCCGTCCGGCCGTGGTACCGCGATTGCAAGTTCCCCGGGCGGGGGGTGTCCGATGGCTGCGCCGGGAGCCCGCGGGAGCGGCGCTGACGAGAGGCGCGTGCTGAGCGACGCCCAGCGGGCCGCGCTGCGGCGCGACGGATACGTCGTCCTGCCGGGAGCGGTGCCAGGGCCGCTGGTGGACCGGGCGCTGGCCGCGATCAACCAGAGCCTGGGAAAGGGGCTCGACCCGCGCCGGCTCGAGGAATACCGCTCGCGCTCGTTCTGCCCGGAGCTGCAGAAGGATGGGGCGATCACCGACCTCGCCGTTCGCAGCGAGGTGTGGGCGGCGGCGGAGTCGCTGCTCGGCGCGGGTCGCGTGAAGCGCCCGCGCACGGGTCAGATCGCCCTGTGCTTCCCCGCACCCGGCGTCCCCGGCCGCGCGCACCCGCACCTCGACGGCATGTACTCGCCGACCAACGGCGTGCCGCGCGGCGACGTGCTGAGCTTCACGATGCTGGCGGGCGTGATGCTCAGCGACGTCCCGGCCCCGTCCAGCGGCAACCTGGTCGTCTGGCCCGGTACCCACGAGGCGTACCAGGACTACTTCCGGCGGCGCGGCCCGAAGGCGCTGCTGGAGGGGATGCCGGACGTGCCGCTCGGCGCGCCGGTCCCGGTCACCGGCCACGCCGGCGACGCGGTGCTCTGCCACTGGCAGCTCGCGCACGCCGCCGGCCCGAACACGTCTCCGCACGTGCGCTACGCGGCCTACTTCCGGCTCGAGCACGTGGACCACGGCCGCCAGCGGTGGGAGTGCCTGACGGACATCTGGCGCGAGTGGCCGGGGGCGACCGACGGGGACCGAGCCGGCTAGCGGACGTCCACCGGGAACGCGAGGTCCTCGGTGCCCTTGCGGCACCAGCCCTCGCGCTTCGAGCAGTAGAAGTAGGTCAGCTTCGCCTTCACGTCGTGCCGCCCCTTCGGCGCGGTGGGCTTGAGGGCGACCGGCAGGTGCACGGGAACCGCGACGTCCAGGTACTTCGGGTTCTCGGGGTCGTAGACGGCGCGGCCGGCCGGCTTCTGCTTGTCCAAGAGGACCGCCTCGTCGGCGGCGAGTTTCAGCCGGGGCGCCGGCTCCTCGTTGACCACGATCTCCTTGTCGCGCGGCGCGAACGTCACCGCCACGTACGCGTCGCCGCCGGGCTTGCCGGCGGGCACGAACTCGGCGGTGACGGAGACGTACGAAGACGATGCGGCCCCGGCCAGCGCGAGCACGACGGCACCGACGACACCCATGCGGTCATCCTACCAAACCCTCCGCGTCCCTGTGCCTCCGTGGGCGTCGTGGCCCCGACCCCGCACCCCTATAATGGTGGTTTGGCCCGATGATCTTCGCTCTCCAGGAGCGCCTCGCCACGGCCGTCCGCGACGCCGTGCGCGCCGCCTACGGCGCCGAGCTGCCGACCCTGAACTTCGAGTACCCGCCGCGGCTGGAGCTGGGCGACCTGGCGCTCACCGCGCCCTTCGACCTGGCCAAGATCGTGCGGCGTCCGCCGCGCGAGATCGCCCAGCGGCTGGCCTCGGACCTGGCGTCCGCGCCCGGCGTGCGGCGGGTGGAGGTGGCCGGCGGCGGGTACTTGAACCTGTTCCTCTCGCGCGGGGCCGTCGCGCGCGAGCTGCGCGAGCACCTGGCCCGGCCGCCGGCGCCCGCGCCGGTGGGCGGGCGCGTGATCGTCGAGCACACCAGCATCAACCCGAACAAGGCCGCGCACATCGGCCACCTGCGCAACGCGGCGCTGGGCGACACGTTCGTGAACGTGCTCCGCCACCGCGGCCGCGCGGTGGGCGTCCAGAACTACATCGACGACACCGGCGTGCAGGTCGCGGACGTGGTGGTGGGCTTCCTGTACCTGGAGGAGAAGTCGCTGGCCGAGGTCGAGCGCCTCGGCGGCCGGTTCGACTACTACTGCTGGGACCTCTACGCGCGCGTCGGCGAGTTCTACGCCGCGGATCCCGCCCGCAAGGCGCGCCAGGCCGAGGTCCTGCACGCGATCGAGGAGGGCGGCAACGACGTCGCCGCGCTGGCCGCGCACGTCGCCGGCCGCATCGTGGACTGCCACCTCGCCACCATGGAGCGCCTCGACATCCGCTACGACCTGCTCGCCCACGAGAGCGACATCCTGCGGCTGCACTTCTGGGACCGCGCGTTCGCGCTGCTGAAGGAGTCCGGGGCGATCCGGCCGGAGACCGAAGGCAAGAACGCCGGCTGCTGGGTGCTCGCCATGTCCGGCACGGACGCGCAGGAACTCGAGGCGCCCGCCGGCCGGGCCTCCGCTCCACCCGAGCGCGATTCGCTCGCGCGAGGCCGGAAGAGCGACGAGGTGCCCGACCGAGGACGACGAACGTCCGCGCCCGAAGCACGCGGCTCGGATGAAGACAAGGTGATCGTGCGGTCGAACGGCGTGGTCACGTACACCGGCAAGGACATCGCCTACCAGCTCTGGAAGCTCGGCCTGCTCGACCGCGACTTCCGCTACCGGCGGCACCGCACCTACCCGGACGGGCACGTGCTCTGGAGCACCACCTCCGGCGAGGGCGAGCCCGGCGCGCCGGGGTTCGGCCATGCGCGCGAGGTCTACAACGTGATCGACACCGGCCAGTCCTACCCGCAGCGGGTGGTGAAGGCCGGGGTGGCCGCCCTCGGCCACGGCGAGTCGGCGCGGGCCAGCCACCACCTGGCCTACGAGAAGGTGGTGCTCTCGCCGGCCACCGCGCGCGCGCTCGGGTACGCGGTCTCCGAGGACGACGCGGTGGTGAAGGTCTCCGGGCGCAAGGGCCTCGGCGTGAAGGCCGACGACCTCCTCGACGCGCTCGTGGACAAGGCGCGCGCGGAGATCGCCGCCCGCGACCCGGAGCGCGGCGAGGCGGAGCGCGATCGGACCGCGCGGGCGGTCGCGGCCGGCGCCCTGCGCTACTTCCTGCTCAAGTACGGCCGGACCAAGGTGATCACGTTCGACATGGAGGAGGCCCTCGCCTTCACCGGCGAGACCGGGCCCTACGTGCAGAACGCGATCGTGCGCGCCCGCAACATCTTCGCCAAGCTCGAGGCCGACGGCCACCGGGTGACGGCGCTGCTCGAGCGCGCCGCGGGCCTCGACCTCGACGCGCTGCTCGCGGGCGAGGAGGGCGACGAGGTCTGGGCCCTGCTCCTGCTGATGGCGCGCACCGACGAGCTGGCCGAGCAGGCGGTCCGCGCCGAAGAGGTGGCTCTGGTGGCCAAGCACGCGTTCACGGTCGCCCAGGCCTTCCACGCGTACTACCAGAAGCCGCGCTACTCGGTGCTGCACGCGGAGAGCGAGGAGCGGCGCGGGTTCCGGGTCATGGTCGTGGACGCGTTCCTGCGCCAGATGGAGCGCCTGACCGCGATGCTCGGCATCCCGGTGCCGGAGCGGATGTGAAGCGTCCGATCGTGGGGGTCACCGCCGGGCCGAGCGCCCACAGCGCCGAGTGGTTCGCGGTGCGGGACGACTACGTGCGCGCGGTCGAGAGCGCCGGCGCGGTCCCCCTGGTGCTCGCCCCCGGTCCACTCGGCCACGTGGGCGACATCCTCGAGCGCCTGGACGGGCTGGTCCTGAGCGGCGGGTCGGACATCGATCCTGGCCACTACGGCGAGGCGGCGCACGAAACCGTGGACGACGTGAGCCCGGAGCGGGACGCCTTCGAGCTGGCGCTGAGCCGGGCGGCGCTCGACCAGGACCTGCCGCTCCTGGCCATCTGCCGGGGCCACCAGGTGTTAAACGTTGCCACCGGAGGAACACTGATCCAGGACATCCCGTCTCAGGTGCAGGGGGCGCTGGACCACGATCCGAAAAAGGAGCGCTGGGAGCCCGCCCACCAGGTGCGGATCTTGCCCGGGACGCGTCTTCGGGAGATCCTGGGGAGGGAGACGGTCGCGGTGAACAGCATCCATCATCAGGCCATCAGGACGCCCGGAGAGGGACTCGTGGTGACGGCGTACTCCGTGGGCGACGACGTGATCGAGGCGGTCGAGGTCCCCGCCCGCCGTTTCGTCCTCGGCGTCCAGTGGCACCCCGAGGCCTTCTGGGACCAGCCGGAGACGTTCCAGCCCCTGTTCGCGGCGCTGGTGAAGGCCGCCCGCTGATGGTCGCCTCTCTCGCCTTCCTGCTGGCGCTGGCCTCGCCGCTGAGCGGCGCCCGGCTGCCGTTCGAGGGCGGGCTCGAGACCGGCAAGGGCCACGGCTCCTCCGGCGCGCCGGGGATCCGCTGGGAGCGGCAGTTCCCCGAGGCCCTGAAGAAGGCGCGCGCCGCCGGCAAGCCGGTCATGGTGGACTTCTGGGCGGACTGGTGCGGCTGGTGCCACCGCCTCGACCAGACCACCTACGTGGACCCGACCGTGGTCAAGATGGCCGAGGACTTCGTGGCGGTGAAGGTGGACACCGAGGACGACCCCAAGGGCGCCGCGGTGGCGGTGCGCTACGACGTCAGCTCCCTGCCCACGATCGCGTTCCTCACCCCGCACGGCCGCCCGCTGATGCGCTTGAACGGCTTCCAGGGTCCGGGCCAGTTCCCGAAGACGCTCGAGGCGGCCAGGGAAGTCGCCAAGCGGGTGATGGCCTGGGAGGACGCGATCGAGCGCAACCCCAGCAACCCCGAAGCCCTGGCCGCGCTCGGCACCCACCTGTTCGAGCAGGACGCGTACCGCGAGAGCCGCGAGCTGCTGGAGAAGGCGACGAAATACGACGTCCGCCGCCCCCTCGAGGAGCGCAAGCGCTCGCGCCTGCTGCTGGGCGCGATCGAGAAGTCCGACCACCGCTACGCCGAGGCGGAGACGATCCTGAAGGACGCGCTCTCGCTGCCCCCAAGCCCCGAGCACGACGCCAAGGTCCTGTACGTCCTCGGCCGCATGTACGACTCCTGGGGCCGCAAGGAGCAGGCCCGCGTGGCGCTGCAGAAGGTGGTGAAGACGTACGGGCAGACCTCCATCGCGCAGAAGGCCAAGGAGTCGCTGGGGGCGCTCGAGAGGTAGCGGGCTCCGGCCGACAACCAGGGACAGGACCGTACGCATTCGGGCACGGCGATCGCACGTCCTACGCCTGGCGTGCCTGTGCCGGTGCACGGGTCCGCCACGGCCCTGAGGGTGGTGTGCTCCCCGACCCTGGTGGCCCTACAGGAACTCGGTGAGCAGCTCCACGAACTCCTGCGGCCGCTCTTCCTGCGGCATATGCCCGCACCCCTCGATCACCGCCCTGCGCGCTCCGGGGATCGCGTCCACGAAGCGGTCGGCGTGCTCGAGG
>DATBIZ010000070.1:0-3496 GCA_036556645.1 Vicinamibacteria bacterium
CGCGTGGGTCGCGCTGACGGCGTTGCTCGCCGCCTGGCTGCGGCGCGGCGCTCGCGGCCGCGCCGGCCGCCGGCCGCGGCGCACGGTCGCCGCGATGACCGGGCTGCTCCTGGCCACGGGCTTCGTGCTCGAGCGCTGGCCCGTGCCGCGGCGCGGTCCGCGCTTCGACGCCGCCCTCGACGTGGCAAAGGGCGCGACCGCGTTCGTGAGCGGCTCGGCCGAGGTCCGCGGCGACCACCTGCTGGCGAGAAACGGCCGCGTCGACCTGCTCGTCCGCTCGCGCGAGCCCCTGACGCGCCTCGTGGCCCACGTCGAAGGCCAGGGACTCCTGCGCACGCCGCGTGCCCCGCCGCTGCTCCTGTCCGGCCGGGCGGTTCCCCTCGAGCTGCCGCTCGAGGAGCGGATCACCTTGACCGGCCGGCGCGGCGCCCGCGAGGTCTTCTATCGGCTGCGGCTGGAGGTCGAGCGCGCCGAGGCGGTCGTGCTCCGGTTCACGCCCGCCCGTTGATCTGCCGGTAGCGGCCCTCGACGATCGAGAACGCGCCGTAGGACACCAGGCCGAGCCCGACGGCGCCGAGCAGGAACGGGCCGTAATCCTGGCGGCGCAGCACGGCCAGCGCGCCGGCGAGCCCGCGCGCCTGGCCCGGGTTGGCGTGCATCCCCGCCTGCAGGAGGAACCACCCGATGATCCCGAACGTCACGCCCCGCGCGGCGAGGCCGAAGCGGCCGACGCGCCGTATCCACCGGCGGCCGTCCGCGGAGAGCCCCGACAGGCGCAGCCGCTTCTCGAACTTCGCGGTGTAGGCCTTGTGGAACTGGTAGGCGGCGCCGCCGAGCACGGCGAGGCCGGCCGCCGCGACCAGCCACCAACGGCCTGGATCCTCGAGCGCGACCGCGGTCCACCGACGCACCTGGTCGGAGCGGCTCCCGCCGGCCCCGCCCGACGCCATCGCGGCGGCCGTCACGGCCAGGCCGGCGTAGGCGAGACCGGACCCGATGTAGCCGGCGCGCACGGCGAGCCCCTTCGGATCGCTCCCCTTGCCGTCGAGGTCGAGCAGCGCCTGCACGAACCGCCAGAACACGTAGGCGACCAGGCCGACGGCGATCAGCGCGAGCAGCACGTCGCCCAGCGTCTGCTGCCGGTTGACCGTCTGCAGCGCGCCCCGGGTGTCGGTGGCGCGCCCGCCCCAGCCGATCGCCGCGCGCACCGCCAGCATACCGACGACGATGTAGACCACGCCCTTGGCCATCAGGCCGACACGCGCGGCCGGCTCCGCCCAACGGCGCACGGGACGGGAAACGTCGCGGGTGTTCACCTGATCAGTGTAGGGTCGTTTCCCGAGCCCGTGTCCGCCTGGAGTAACCTGTCCACGCCATGCCCTCACGCACCGCCCGCGCGCCGCGACGGCTCGTCGTGGGGATCACCGGGGCCACCGGCACGGTCCTCGGCGTGCGCGTGCTGCAGGCGCTGCGCGGCACGGACGTGGAGACGCACCTGGTGGTCAGCCGCTGGGGCGCGCGCACGCTGCTGCACGAGACGTCGTTCGCGCTCGACGAGGTGCGCCGGCTGGCCACGAAGAGCTACCCCGAGAACGACCAGGGCGCGGCCATCTCCAGCGGCTCGTTCCTCACCGAGGGCATGATCATCGTCCCCTGCAGCGCGAAGACGCTGGCCGCGGTCGCGCACGGCCACTGCGAGAACCTGGTGCAGCGCGCCGCGGACGTGACCCTGAAGGAGCGCCGCCGGCTCGTGCTCGCCGTGCGCGAGGCGCCGCTCTCGGACATCCACCTCGAGAACATGCTCAAGCTCTCGCGCATGGGCGCGGTGATCTCGCCCCCGGTGCCCGCGTTCTACACGCGGCCGCGCACGCTCGACGACGTCGTGGACCACACCGTCGCGCGGCTGCTCGACCTGTTCGGCATCCACCTCGAAGGCGCGCGCTGGTCGGGCGAGATGCAGGCCGCGCCGGAGCCCGCCGCCCCGCGCCGGCGGCGCCGGTGAGCACCGCGGCCGCGAAGGTGATCTCGGTCAACGTCGGCCAGCGCCGCGAGATCCCGTGGCGCGGCCGCACGGTCGTCACCGGCATCTTCAAGCAGCCGGTGGCCGGCCGCGTGACCGTTCGCGACGACCACGTCGAAGGCGACCACGTGGTGGACCTGCGCGTGCACGGCGGGTGGAGCAAGGCCGTGTACGCCTATCCGGCCGAGCACTACGCGTGGTGGCGCGCCGAGCTGCCGGAGCGTGAATGGCCGTGGGGGTTCTTCGGGGAGAACCTGACCATCGAAGGCCTGCTCGAGCACGACGTCGGGGTCGGAGACCGCCTGCGCGTGGGCTCCGCGGAGCTCGAAGTCACCGAGCCGCGGCTGCCGTGCTTCAAGCTGGGCTTCAAGTTCGGCAGCACCACCTTCATCAAGCGGTTCCTCCGCAGCGGCCGCACCGGCTTCTACCTCGCGATCGCGGCGCCCGGGGACATCGGGGCCGGCGACCCGATCGAGCGGATCGGCCGTGTCGAGGGCGCGGAGACGATCGCCGGCCTCGTCCGCTCGGTATCGGCCGGGTAGCCCCGCTCCGAGGTCTCAGTCCACCGGCTGGAAGTAGTGCTTCCGGGCCCAGTGCGCGACCTTCTTGCCGATCACCGAGCCCTGGACGTCGGCGGTCCGGAAGTGGATCCCGCCCCACACGCGTGCGTCGATGACCTCCTTCAGGGCGTGCGAGAAGCGCTGGAAGTGCCTCGGCTGGCCCGGGAACCGCGGGCTCACGATGTCGAACGCGATCTTGTCCGTGCCGAAGAAGTCCTGCATGGCGCCCAAGGATCCGCCGCTCACGCAGCCGTGCCCGGACGGGTGGTCGGGGAAGCCGGGCGTGGACAGCGGCGGCGCCGTGACGGTGGCGGGGTCGAACAGGGGCTTCCAGGCCGGGTCGGCCTCGGTGGCCGGGTTGCCGTCTGCGGCGGCCTCGCGTATGGCGTCCACCGGCCGCCAGAAGTTCCAGTAGTACTTGTCGTTCCAGCAGGCGATCGCGCCGTCGGCGGCCGCCAGGCTCACCAGGGCGAACAGGCGCGCGTTCTCGGCGGTCGTGAGGGAGAACCGCGCCGACAGCGCTCGCATCACGCCGCCGTACAGCACGCCCGGCTGGGCCTGCCAGAAGATCGCGGCCATGGTCTGGTCCGCCGTTCGCCGCGTGCTGTCGAGCGACCCGAGCGACTTCACCTCGTTGAACTCCTTCGCATAGGCCTCGCTGCTCAAGGCGTGCGGCCCTTCCGACCGCAGCATCTCGGCGCTCGGCAACAGGAACGGGGTCACGTTCCCGACCCAGGGCGCGGGATCGACCCCGAACGCGGGAGGCGACCTCCGCCAGACGCCTGGGTCCGTACCGAACACGAACGTGAACGGCCCGTTGCGGCCGTCGTTGGCGCGCGCGGCGAGCATGGCCGCCGCCGCGGCTTCGCCGACCGCGATGCCGCCCGCCTTGGCCGGGCCGTCAGGTATGGCGGCG
>DATBIZ010000071.1:0-3821 GCA_036556645.1 Vicinamibacteria bacterium
GGCGCACGCCGTCGTAGAACACGTCCACCGCCTCGGGGCCTTCGAGGTGGCCTCCCTTGACGACCACGACGCGCGGGCCGAGCGCGTGCAGGTCCCGCGCCGCCTGCCGCATCGCCTCGCGCGTGCGCACGGCACGGCCGAGCAGCGCTTCGGCCTCGAGCAGGTTCGGCGTCAGCACGTCCGCCCGCGCGAAGAGCTGCTCGACGTAGGCGCGCTCGGCGTCCGGGTCGAGCAGCCGCGCGCCACCCTTCGCCACCATCACCGGGTCCACCACCACGTGGGGCAGCGCGAGGCGGCGCAGCACGTCCGCCACCGCGGCCACGATCGGACGGTTGGCCAGCATGCCCGTCTTCACCGCGGCCACCGTCATGTCGGAGGCCACCGCCTCCACCTGGGCCACCACCATCCGCGGCTCCAGCGCCACGTAGTCGGTGACCGTGACCGAGTTCTGGGCGGTGACCGCGGTGATCGCCGACGTGCCGTGCACGCCGTGCGCGGCGAACGTGCGCAGGTCGGCCTGGATGCCCGCGCCGCCGCCGGAATCGGAGCCGGCGATGGTCAGCGCGACCCTCACGGCCACGGCTCCCTCGCCTCTTCGACCGCGGGCCGGAAGCGCTCCTGGAAGCTCATGAACATCCGGTAGGTGAGCCCCCAGATCACCAGCTCCTCGACGCGCAGGCAGGGGAACTGGAGCGTGTCGCCCTGGTGGTGGTAGTCCATGGTCGAGCGGCGGCTGGGACCGAGCAGCTCGTCCAGGGGGAACCAGTGCAGGCTCGTCACCTCGTCGCTCAGCGCCGGCGCCACGTCGCCGTGGAGGCGGAAGACGAACGGGCTGATCGCGAGGTCCAGCGGGCGCATGCGGGCGGTGGCGCGGATCTGGTCGAGCTCGCCCAGGTATTCGGCGGCCGAGTGGAGATCGATCCCGGTCTCCTCGCGGGTCTCGCGCAGCGCGGTCGCGCGCAGGTCCGGGTCGCCGGGCTCGGCGCGCCCGCCGGGGAACGCCATCTGCCCGGACCAGGGATCGCCCGGGTACTCCGCGCGCCGGATGAACAGGATCTCGATGCGCCCCGGCCCGTCGCGCAGGACCACGGCCACCGCGGCGCGTGCGGACACGGGCTCCTGCACCTCCTGCGGCGGACGGGACTGCAGCGCGGCGCGCACGCGTCCCCAGCTCACGCGCTCCATCGCGTCGATTCTAGCGCCGGCGGTTCCCCGCGCCCTGCGGGCCGAGCAGCCGGTGTCCGTAGGCGAGCCAGAGGAACGCCATGTTCGGCGCCAGCGCGCCCGCCAGCAGCATGGCGTCCACGCGGGCGACCGGGAAGTACCGCAGCGCGCCGATCTCGCTGGGCTGCGGCCGGAACCCGCGTTCCGGGATCTCGGTCCGCCCGGCGTACACCGCCACGTGGTACAGCACGTTGCGCCGCCCGCCGCGCGGCCCGTGGCGCACGTCCCGGAGGCTCAGCTGCAGGCCGACGCGGCGGAACGCCACCACCCGGGCGAGGTCGCCGCCGGCGAGCAGCGCCGCGTATTCCGCGTCCGAGCGCGCCAGCCGGACGCGCGGGCTCGCGGGGTCGTCGAACAGCTCCTCGCCGGCCTCGCGGACGAGCGTGGTGTCCCAGTCCTCGCCCGCGCTGACGTGGCCTCCCACCGACTTGTCCCACAGGCCGCCGTTGTCCTTGCCGCGGGGCCGGCGCTGCAGCAGCACGCGGCCGCGCCCGTCGAGCACGAGCGCGTTCACGGCGCCGACCGCCGCGCCGGAGGCCTTCGCTTCGCGTCGCGGGCGATGGCCGACGACGGCGCCGGCGGCGTCGTAGAGGTTGAGGAGCTCCTCGGCTACCGGGCGTCGCTCCGGGCGGCGAGCGAGCGGACGTAGAGGACGATCCGCCAGCGGTCCTCCTCCGAGACCTCGTCCCCGAGGCCCGGCATCACCGTGCGGCCGGCGGGGCGCCAGCCGTTGGTGAGCTTCCAGAACATCTCGCCGTCGGTGAGCGCCTGCTGGACGTCGGGGCGCGAGAGGTCGCGCGGCGCGTACCCGCTGCGGCGCGCGTGCAGCCGGGCGCTGGGCCCGTCACCACGGCCTTCGTTGCCGTGGCAGGTGACGCAGTGCTTCATGAACAGGCTGCGCCCGCGCTTGACGTGCTCGGCGTTCGTCGCGCTGAGCGCGTTCGGTACCAGCCGCGCTTCCGGCGGCGCGTCCCACTCTTCGACCGAGGGCGGAGCGGCCATCGCCGTGCCCGACACCGAGATCACGCCCGCCACCGCCACGCACCTGACGCTCCAATGCATGCCGACTCCAAGACGAGGCGTGCGCATTGTAGCGGACGCCGGGAGGGGGCGATGGAGCAGGTGTGACGGACGGCACGTCGGACGCGCCGTCCGTCGGACATGTGTAGAAAGTGACTAGAAACTAATCGAAAGGCCGGCCGTGCCGCGCCAGAAGTCGAAGCTGCCGAAGTCGAGGTCGAACTCGTCGTCGGGCTCGGGATCGCCGATGTTCCGGAAATAACGGATGTCGCCGCGCAGCCCGAACCGCTCGCCGAGCGGGAGCACGACGCCGGCTCCCGCGTTCACGCCGAAGTCGTTGCGATCCACGTCGAAGAAGTCGTTGGTGTCGTCCACGCGGGTGCGCAGCAGGCCGCCGCCGCCGGAGAGGTACACGTGCCCGTTGTCCCCGATCGGCGCGTTCAGCACCAGGTTCGCCATCAGCGTGACCAGGTTGTTGTCCGGCACGATCGTGTCGTCGCCGCCGAAGAAGTCGGGGCTGTAGCCGAGGTCGAGCTCGAAGCCGAGCGCGCCCTCGCCCATGTACCCGAACCCCAGGCCGAACACCCCGTGCTCCTGGCCGCCCCCGTCGTCGCCGTCCTCGCCGCCGCTGAGGTCCCCGCCGAAGACGAGGCCGCCGTACGGCGTCAGCATCCAGTCCGCTTGCGCCGGCGTCACGAAGCCGGCGGCCAGGAACACTCCCAGGGTCAACGCAGTTCGAACTCGCATCGCTGCCGCTCCCTCGTTTCGGGCCTGGTGCCGCCGCGGCGCGTCGGCCGATCGGCCGCGACTCGCACCCGGCACGTATACCAACAACCATCCGGCCCGGGGAATTCGCAGCAAGACAGGTGCCACCCCCGTGCAACGCTCCAAACCGCCGTGTGCGCGGCGTCACACCGGGAGGGAGCCCGGGTCGCTACCTTTGCCCGCTTCGAGCGCTTTTGGGCTCGACGCGAGGAAGGGAGCGCGCGCGGATGCACTGGCGGCAGACCTGGCTGGGGGCGGCGCTGGCGCTGGCGGCCACGCTCGGGACCGCGCAGTCGCGGGCGGGCGCCGCGTCCGCCGGGACCGCGGAGACGCGCGCCGCCGACGTTGCCGTCGCGGGCGGCTCGGCCGAGGACGGGGCCATCCGCAAGGTCATCGCGGACTATGGCCGGGCGATCGAGACCAGGGACCTGGAGCTGTTCAAGGCGGTGAAGCCGAACCTCACCCAGGACGAAGAACGGCGCACCCGCGCCGCGTTCGACGCGGTGAAGTCGCAGGCGGTCAAGATCACGGTGCTCTCCGTGGACGTGGACGGCGACGCCGCGGTGGTGCGCGTCTCGCGCCGCGACACGATCAACGGATCCCTGGTCAGCAGCTTCCCGCAGACGTTTCGCCTCGCGCGCGGCAAGGCCGGGTGGGGGATCCAGGAGATCGGGAAATAGCGCGCGTCAGCGCGGCGCACGCGCGAGCAGGGACTCGATCTCGCGCTCGTACGGCATCGCGTCCGAGCAGCCGACGCGGCTGACCACCACCGCGGCGGCCGCGTTGCCGGTGCGCAGGCACTCCGGCAGCGG
>DATBIZ010000072.1:0-8817 GCA_036556645.1 Vicinamibacteria bacterium
GCGAGCAAGCTGGTGCTGGGCGTCCCCTTCTACGGGCGCGCCTGGGTGGTGCAGACCGCGGAGAACGAGGGCCTGTACAAGGAGGGCAAGCGCCCGGCCGTGCGGCTGGAGACCAGGTACGGCGCGCTGGCCTCCGGGCTCGTGAACAAGGACGGCTTCGTGCGGCGCTGGGACGTCGCCGCGCAGGCGCCGTATCTCTGGAACGCGAAGAAGCGGGTGTTCGTCAGCTACGACGACCCGGAGTCGATGCGGCTCAAGGCCCGCTACGTCGTGCTCAACGGCCTCGCGGGCGTGATGTTCTGGGAGTACGCGTCCGATCCGACCGGCGCGCTGCTCGACGTGCTGCACCGCGAGCTGAATCGGCGGTGAGCTCCACCAGCGCGGCCGTGGGGTCGCCGTAGTGCTGGTAGGCGGCCCAGAGCGCTCCGAACACGTTCTGGCGGGCGGCCAGCGCCCGCCGCGCGCGCAACAGGGCGGCGCCGAGCGAGGACCGGCCGTCGAGCAGCGCGCCGTAGAGCGCCTCCGCGAACAGGATGGCGCCCTCGTCGTTGACCTCCCAGGCCGTGCCCACGTAGTCGCGCACGCCGCGGCGGAAGAACTCGTCGGCGAGGGTCGCCACCAGGTGCGCGTCGCGGCCCTCTGCGAGCGCGCCCGTGACCACGCGCTCGGACGTGCGCGCGGAGAGGCACGCGTTCGACACGACCAGCCGCGGCGCGAGGTCCATGCTCTCCAGCTCGCGCGAGGTGAGCAGGCCGTCCTGGAACACCCAGCCGGCGCGGTCCGGCTCGTCCGGCAGGAAGTCGCCGTGGCCGGCGTAGTGGAGGATGTCCCAGCCGCCCTCGAGCAGGCGGTCCAGCACGTCGATGCGCGTGGCCGGCGGCACGCCCAGCGCCGGCTGTGCGGGGTCGCTGCGCGCGCCGACGTAGCAGGCCACCTCGAGCCCGCGCGCGGCCAGGATCTCGGCGACGCGCAGCGCCTCCTTGCGCGCGCCCGGGAGGTCGTCGCCCTTCGCGGGATCGCCCGGGTCCCCGATCACCAGCGCGCGCCGCGCGCGGCCGGGGTTGGTCTCCGGAGCCGGAGGCGGGCTGTATTCGGTGCGGAGCTGGCGCGCCACCTGCTTCTGCAGCGCCACCGGCACGCCGTCGCGGCCGTCCACGCCCGCGGCCAGCATCTCCCAGTGCACGCGCGCGAGCCGGCGGTCCACCTCGAACACGACCGGCGAGCGGTCCGCGCCGTCCTCCCCGGCGGTCTCCTCGAAGAGCAGCTTCCCCTCGAAGTCCCGCGGCAGCAGCATCCGCCGCAGCAGCAGCGACAGGCGCGCGACGTCCGCGTGGTCGGGGTCCGTCATGCGCGCGACCAGCTCGTCGATCAGGGTGGGATCCAGGCGCAGGCTGCGCTCCGGGATGGTGGCCGTGCGCGTGATCACCGACGCGCGCACCGCGTCGGCGGTCTTGACGAAGGCGAGTCGGGTGGGGATCGGCCGCGCGGCCTGCGCGGCGCTGGGCGCGGGCCGTCGTGAGCCGGCGCGCGCCGGCCGCGCCGCCCCCGCGCCCCGCGTGACCGTGCGCTTCAGCTCCAGCGCGACCGCCTTCGCGTCCCCGGCGGCCCGCGCGACCGCGGCATGGATCTCGGTGGCGCGCGCCGGGTCGCGCTCCACGATCAGCAGGCGCTCGATGCCCGTCCGCACGCGCGCGTCGGCCAGCGCGTCGCCGATGCCGAGGAACAGCGCCCGCACCGCCGCGGCCACGGAGAGGTTGCCTTCGCCCGCGCCGATCAGCACCGTGCCGATCGTGCGCGGGCGGGGGAGGTTGGCGATCGCCCAGGTCAGGTTGCGCGCCAGGAGCCGGAGCTGCGGCTCGCCGAACGTGCCGGAATGGCCCATGCCTCCCACGGCCACCAGGCGGTCGCCGGGCACGGGGAACAGCTCGACGTCGCCCAGGTCGGCACGCAGGAGCCCGCGGCGCACGTGCTCGGTGAGCACGAGCGGCGGGTCCTCGCGTCCGGACACCAGGCGGTCGAGCGCCAGCAGCGCGTTCTGGGGCAGGACGCCCCGGTAGGCGCCGGCCGCGAGCACGTCGGCCCTGGTGCGCGTGACGTCGGCGCAGATCACCTCGACGCGCAGGCGCGGGCGGGCGGCCTCGGCCGCGCGCCCCGCGGCGCGTCCGGCCGCGGTGTCGAGCGCCGCGCTCGGCGCCGCCGGCCGCCCCAGCCATTCCGGCGCGACCAGCGCCTCGAGGCGCGCCGCCGCGATCTCCTGCTCCACCGTGACCGCGCCACGCGTCGCGCGCGTGGGGCGCAGCCGGGCGACGAGCGCGTCCACCTCCGGATCCGGCGCCTCGCGCTGGCGCGGCTCGTAGGGAACCGCCCCGCGCGCGGCGCGCACGGCCGCGCGGCGGGTGTCGAGCGCGGCGGTGGCGCCGGTCTGCAGCAGGTCGTGGATCGCGGCGAGCACCTTCGCGTTCTTCGGCAGGTCTCCGTGCTCTTCGACGACCCAGTAGGTCGTCACGCCCTCGAGCAGCCCCATCTCATGGGTGACGCGCCCGTCGCCCTCGAGCGTGCTCTCCCAGCGGAAGCGGCCGGGCGCGTCCAGGCGGATCCGCGACGGCGTCTCCTGGTGGTCGCCGGCGACGTAGAGGAGCCGCGCGGCGTCGGTGACCGGGTGCAGCTCGGTCATGAACGCCTTGCCGCGGTCGAGCAGCGCCTGGTGGACGGGGAGGTTCCCCCAGGCCGCGGCGTCGAACAGCCTGCGGTGGTCGTCGCCGCCGAGGTCGAGCAGCGGCGAGGGGAGGAGCTGATAGGAGCCGAGGAACGTGTTCAGGATGCGCAGCAGGGCCATCCGGTCGTGCTCGAAGTCGAGCTTGTCGAGCGTGCGGACGATCCCTTCCTCGCCCGAGAGCGCGAGCGTGATCGCGTAGGAGCCGCGGTTGGGCGTGCCCATCATCACCAGGCGGCCGCCGCGGCCCTGGCCGCTCGGGTCCTGCATCGAGGCCCACACGTCCGGGAACTTCTGGATGAACCGGCGCGCCACGATCCCGCCCATCGAGTGCGCCACGAGGTGGCACGGCTCGCCGTGCGCCCACGTCCGGACCTCGTCGGCGAGCGCGGCGGCGCTCGCGTCCACGTCCAGGCGCCAGTCGTAGGCGAACGGGCGCGTCTGCCACCGCGCCTGCAGCGCGAGCAGGATCGGCAGGTACGTCTTCAGGTAGAGCTGCTTCGGCCGGATGGTGGGGGGTGGCGCGGGCGGCGCGCCGGTCGTGGTGAGGCGCAGCTCGGCGAGCCGGCCCTGGAAGATCCGCAGGTAGTGGACCCAGAGCAGGTCGGAATCGCCCGCGGCGTCGATCGAGTCCAGCTCGCTGCCCATCAGGCCCGGCAGGACGATCACCCGCCCCAGGCCGGGGCCGCGCCGGCGGCGCCGCGCGTGGCGGTAGGCGCGGTCGAGCGCGTCCGCGCCCAGGTGCGCCTGGAGGATCGCGCGCTCCTCGCCGTCGAGCAGCAGCAGCGCGCTGCGCGCGCTCTCGAGGTCCGCCGCCGCCAGCGCGTCCTGCAGTGCCGCGAGGCCGGGACGCCGCCGCCGGTCGACGTACATCTAGCGGCCCGGGGGCGGTCCGACGATCGACTGGTAGACGAGCGTCTTGAACCGGCCCTGCAGGTCGAGCCCGCCGCTCGGCAGGAGCTGGGCGAGGAAGACGCCCACCAGCTTCTCCTGCGGATCGGCCCAGTAGCTGGTGTAGTAGGCGCCGCCCCAGCCGAACTCGCCCGCCGAGCCGTAGCGGCCGGCGCGGCCCAGGTGCTCCACGACCTCGAAGCCGAGCCCGAACCCGGTGCGGCCCTCGTTGTAGAGCGCGCCGACGTGGTTCGACGTCATCAGCTCGACGGTCTTCGGGCCGAGGATGCGCACGCCGTCGAGCGTGCCGCCGTCGAGCAGCGCCTGCATCAAGCGCGCGTAGTCGCGGGCGGTGGAGAGCAGGCCCGCGCCGCCCGAGAACGCCTGGCGCGGCCCCTCGACGTACGCGCCCTGGCCGGTGCCGGCGTCCGGCGCCCGCTCGAGGCCGCCGCCTTCCTTCGCGCCGTACACCGCGGCCAGCCGTCCCTTCTCCGAGGGCGGCAGGTAGAAGCGCGTGTCGGTCATGCGCAGCGGGCCGAAGATGCGCGTGCGGAAGAACTCGTCCAGGCTCAGGCCGGAGGCCTTCTCCACGACCACGCCGAGGATGTCCGTGCCGAAGCCGTACACGTACTTCTCCCCGGGCTGCGCCTCGAAGGGCAGCGCGGCCAGCCGCTCGATGGACGCCGCGATCGGCTCCGCCTTGTCCGCGAAGTACCACCCGAGCACGTTGGCCGCCTTGTACTGCGGCTCGGCGGCGCCCCAGCCGTAGGAGATGCCGGCCGTGTGCGTGAGCAGGTCGCGGATCGTGATCTCGCGCTTGGCGGGGACGGCCGCCAGCGCGGTTCCGGGCACGGCCCCGGGAGGCGGCGGCACCCACACCGTCGTCTTCTTGAAGGCCGGAAGGTAGCGTGACACCGGGTCGGAGAGGCCGAGGCGTCCCTCCTCGACCAGCATCATCGCGGCCACACTCGTGACCGCCTTCGACATCGAGGCGATGCGCACGATGGTGTCGGGGCGCATCGGCACGCCGGCCTCGCGGTCGGCCTGTCCGACCGCCTCCAGGTGCGCGAGCTTGCCGCCGCGGGCGACCAGGGTGACGACGCCGGCGATGCGGCCGTCGTCCACGTAGCGCCTGGTGACCGCGGTGATGCGCGCGAGGCGCTCGGACGAGAGCCCGACGGTCTCCGGCTTCGCCGGCGCGAGCGCCTGCGCGGCGGCCGGCGCGACGAAGCCGAGGACGGCGAACAGGACGGCGGCGAAACGCGCGCCGGCTCTGACCCGCACCGGGCGGCTCAGCGGTGCCCGTCCGGGTGCTGGCAGCCGGGGAAGCTCGCGTGGAAGACGTTGCCGGTCCAGCCCAGCTCGCGCATGCCGGCCTCGCTCGAGAAGTAGGCGCCCACCACCCAGCCCTTCAGGTTCTCGAAATGGTCGCGCAGCGTGGGCGGCGCGGCCGCGCCCGTCGCGCCCTTCTGCCCCGCCGCGGCCGTGGAGGCCGCGGTGAGCAGCTCCACCTGCTGCGCGGCGGTCAGCCCCTTCCAGGGCCGCCGGAAGCGGGCGATCGCCTCGCCCTCCAGCGCGCCGAGCGCGCCGAGGAACCGCCGCTGGTTCTCCTCGGTGTCCACCGAGAGGAGCTTGTCCACGAACGGCGTGACCGCGGCCTTGGTGGAGCCGGGCACGATCTGCTCGGCCAGGGAGACGAACGTGTCCGCCTGGTGCGCGTCGAGGAACGCCGGCGTCCACTCCTTGGCGGCGGCGGCGGCCTCGGCCTCGCCGACCGTGGACGCGCTCGCGAGGTGCCGATGGACCGGATGTTCCTCCGCGACCCCCGGGATCGCCGCGCCCGCGCCCACGCCCGCGATCAGGGTGCGGATCGCGGCGCGCCGGCCCATGCCGCCCCCGCCCGTCGCCGGCCGCAGCAGCTCCAAGCCCTTTCTCTCTGCCATGCTCTTCGCCTCGCCGATGGATGCGCGAGGCTAGCACGCACGCACGGGAGCCACAAACGTTTGACCGGCCTCGCCGCGGTTGCTAGCCTTCGGGTCCAACTCCACAGGTGGTGACCGTGCAAGACCAGGCGGGGAAGACCTTCGACGTGATCGTGGTGGGCTCCGGCGCGTCCGGCGGCTGGGCGGCCAAGCGCATGACCGAGGCGGGCCTGCAGGTCGCGCTGCTCGACGCGGGCCGCGACGTCTCGCCGTCGGAGTTCACCGAGCACAAGGCGGCCTACGGTCTTCCCTACCGCGACCGCGCGCCGGAGCTGATCCGCCGCACGCGGCCCCGCCAGAAGGACTGCTACGCCTGCATGGAGTGGAACTACGACTGGTTCGTCAACGACCTCGAGGAGCCCTACACCACCGCCAAGGACAAGCCGTTCAGCTGGCAGGGCCGCATGCGGGTGACCGGCGGGCGCACGATGGTGTGGGGGCGGCAGAGCTACCGCTTCAGCGAGCAGGACTTCAAGGGCGCCTCGCACGACGGCTTCGGCGAGGACTGGCCGCTCGGCTACCAGGACGTCGAGCCCTACTACGACCTGGTCGAGGACTACGTCGGCATCAGCGGGATGGCGGAGGGGCTCGACGAGCTGCCGGACAGCCGCTTCCTGCCCGCGATGGGCCTCACCTGCGCCGAGACGCGCGTGCGCAACCGCGTCAAGGACAAGCTCGGCTGGACGCTGACCGTCGGCCGCGCGGCGGTGGTCACCAAGGAGCACCACGGCCGCGCGCCGTGCCACTACTGCGGGCCGTGCGAGCGCGGCTGCTCGACGAACTCCTACTTCAACGCCGCGTTCACCACGGTCGCCGACGCCAAGAAGACCGGGCGCTGCACGCACGTCCCGAACGCCATGGTCTACAAGGTCCTGATGGACGAGGACCGCGGCCGCGCGAAGGGCGTGCTCTACATCGACCGGAACACGCGCGAGCCGAAAGAGGTGTTCGCCAAGGTCGTGGTGGTCTGCGCGCAGGCGCTGGAGTCCGCGCGCATCCTGCTCAACTCGAAGACCCGCCAGCACGCGAACGGGGTGGCCAACTCGAGCGGCGTGCTCGGCCACTACCTGATGGACCACCTCTGGGTGACCGGCGGCGCCCGCGGCGATTTCCCGGACCTGCCGACGGGCAAGGTCTCGATGGACGCGCCCGACCGCCCCAACGGCATCTACGTGATCCGCTTCCGGAACACGAAGAAGGGCCCGCAGAGCAAGGACTTCCTCCGCGGCTACGGCTTCCAGGGCGGGGGCGCCGCGGATTTCAACTGGCGCGCGCCCGGGTTCGGCCAGGCGTTCAAGGACCAGCTCAAGACGCCGGTCACCACGCTCGGCTTCGCCGGCTTCGGCGAGTGCCTGCCCTACTTCGAGAACTACGTGGAGATCGATCCCGGCGTGGTGGACGTGTACGGGATCCCGGTGCTGAAGATCCACATGGCCTGGGGCGAGAACGAGAAGAAGATGATCCCGGACATGGCGGCGTCCGCCGTGCAGATGATGGAGGCGGCGGGAGCGAAGAACATCGAGCCCTACACCGTCCTGGACCGCGTGCCCGGCTACGGCATCCACGAGATGGGCGTGGCGCGCATGGGGAGCGATCCCAGGAAGTCGGTGCTGAACCAGTTCCAGCAGAGCCACGACGTCAAGAACCTGTTCGTGATGGACGGCGCCGGGTTCACCTCCGGCGCCTGCCAGAACCCCACCTTGACCATCATGGCGCTCGCGGTGCGCTCGACCGACTACCTGATGGGCGAGCTGAAGCGCGGGAACCTGTAGCGCCTCCTCGGACGATGGGCTGGGCCGCGCGCCGCTTCCGCTTCGCCGAGCGTGGCACGCGCGCGGCCACCGAGCTGCGGGCCGGCGCGGCCACGTTCATGGTGATGGCGTACATCGTGTTCGTGAACCCGGCCGTGCTCTCCTTCGCGGGCGTGCCGGACCTGCAGGGCCGCGGCCTGCCGTTCGACGCCACCCTCACCGTCACCTGCCTCACCGCGGGCGTCCTCTCGGTCGCGATGGGGCTCCTGACCAACTACCCGCTGGCGCTGGCGCCCGGCATGGGGCTCAACGCGGTGGTCGCCTTCGAGCTGGTCGTGGGCCGCGGGCTCACCTGGCCGCAGGCCATGACCGTGGTCCTGGTCGAGGGCCTGGTGATCGCCGCGCTGGTGGTCGTCGGCTTCCGGCAAGCGGTGATGGAGCTGGTGCCGCTCGCCCTCAAGCGCGCCATCGGGGTGGGCATCGGCCTGTTCATCGCGTTCATCGGGCTGTTCAACGGCGGCTTCGTGGTCAAGCCGGCCACCAGCCCGCTGCCGGTGGGGCTGGGCCCGCTCGCGGGCGCGCCGACCGCGGTGTTCGTGTTCGGCTTCCTGCTCGCCGCGTGGCTGCTCGCGCGGCGGACGCCGGGAGCGCTGCTGCTCTCGATCGCCGGGGCGACGGCGCTCGCCCTCGCGCTCAACGCCACGCTCGGCGGCGGAGAGGCGTTCGGGCCCACGGCGGCCCGGCTGCCGGGCGCGGTCGTCCAGTGGCCGGACTTCTCCACGTTCGGGCGAGTGGACTTCGGCTTCGTGGGCACGCTGGGGCTGGCCACGGCCGCGCTGGTGACGTTCTCGATCATGCTGAGCGACTTCTTCGACACGATGGGCACGGTGATCGCGGTCGGCGATCGCGGCGGCTTCCTCGACGCGCAGGGCCGCCTGCCCGGCGTGGACCGCGTGCTGCTGGTGGACTCGGTCGGCGCCGCGCTGGGCGGCCTGGCCAACGCGAGCAGCAACACCACCTACATCGAGAGCGCGGCCGGCGTCGCCGAAGGCGGCCGCACCGGGCTCACCGCGGTGGCCGCCGGCGTCCTGTTCCTGGCCGCGATGTGGTTCGCGCCGCTGGCCGCGGTGGTGCCGCCCCAAGCCACCGCGCCGGCGCTGGTCGTGGTCGGCTTCCACATGATGGGGCTCGCGCGCGAGATCGCCTGGGACGACTACGAAGACGCGATCCCGGCCTTCGTCACCGCGATCGCGATGCCGTTCACCTGGTCCATCACCAACGGCATCGGGGCGGGGTTCGTCACCTACGGCGCGATCAAGCTGCTCGGCGGCCGCGCCCGCCGCGTGCCGCCGCTGTTGTGGGTGGTGTGGGTGGCCTTCCTCGCGTATTTCCTGCTGCCGCTCGCGGAGGGGTAGCGCGCGCCGGCGTCGCGGCAGCACATCTCGAACGTGGCGCTCTCCATCGCGATCGCCGAGCCCTG
>DATBIZ010000073.1:0-4579 GCA_036556645.1 Vicinamibacteria bacterium
GGATGCCCATGATGTGCCACTCCCCCGACTTCACGCGGCCGGAAGCCTCGCGCCGCGAGGTCGAGGTGGCGGAGACGCGGCGGATGATCGCGCTGACCGCGGAGCTGGGCGGCGGCTTCTGCCGCGTCCTCTCGGGGCAGAACCGGCCCGGCCTGGACGCGGCGGAGGCGACGCGCTGGGTGGTCGAGTGCCTGATCGCGCTGCTGCCGGACGCGGAGCGGCACGGGATCGTGCTCGTGATGGAGAACCACTACAAGGACGGCCTGTGGCTCCACCCCGAGTTCGCCCAGAGCCACGCGCGCTACCTGGCGATCCTGGACGCGGTCGCCTCGCCGTGGCTCAGGGTCCAGTACGACCCCTCGAACGCGATCGTGGCCGGCGAGGACCAGTACGCGCTGCTCGAGCGCGTGCTGCCGCGGGTGGCCACCGTGCAGGCGTCGGACCGGTACCTCGAGGGCGGCACCGTCGAGGACCTGCGGCGCATCGCCGCCGACCCGGGGCACGGCTACGCGCCCTTCCTGAAGCACGGCGTGATCGGGCGCGGGATGAACGACTACGACCGGATCTTCTCCACGCTGGCCGGCGCCGGCTTCGACGGGTGGATCAGCATCGAGGACGGCGAGGGGGAGACCATCGACCAGGGCATGGCCAACCTGCGCGAGAGCGTGGCCTTCCTGCGCCGGAAGATCGCGGAGCACTTCCCCGCGTGACGCGCGCCGCCCTGCTCGACGGAACCGCGCGCGTACAGCTCTCGCTCGACCTGCCGGCGCTGCCCGAGGCGCTGGCCACCGCGGAGATCGGCGTGCGGGCGGGCGTGGACTGGCTCGAGGCGGGCACGCCCCTGATCCTGGGCGAAGGCCTCCATGCCGTCCGCGCGCTGCACGAGCGCTTCCCCGGTCACCCCGTGGTGGCCGACCTGAAGACGATGGACGCGGGCTTCCTCGAGGCGGAGATGATGTTCCGGGCCGGTGCGGAGTTCGTGGTGGTGATGGCGGTGGCGCACGAGCGCACGGTCCGCGAGGCGGTGCGCGCGGCCCGCGACCACGGAAGACACGTGATGGCCGACCTGATGCTGCACCCGGACAAGCCGGCGATGGCGAGGCGGCTCGCGGACTGGGGCGTGGACGTGATCCTCGTGCACACCGGCTACGACGAGCGCCATCACGACCCGCGCTGCAGCCCGCTCGGCGACCTGGCGGCGGTGCGCGCGGCGGTGGACCTGCCGTTGCAGGCGGTGGGCGGCCTCACCATCGAGCAGGCGGCCCGCATGCCGGGCCTGGGCGCGCCGCTGGTGGTGATCGGCGCGCCGCTGGCGGTGGCGGACCAGGAGTTCCGGCCCGCCGCCGATCCCGAGGGGCTCTTCCGCGTGCTGAACGACTTCGTCTCCGCGGTGAAAGGAGCGCGCGCGTGAGCGAGCGGACCATGCCGGCGGTCGTGCACCACGCGCTCCGCGAAGGAGGCGTGGAGCTGCGCGAGATCCCGGTGCCGGAGCCCGGCCCGGGCGAGGTGCTCCTGCGCGTGCGCGGCGTCAGCGTCTGCGGCAGCGACGTCCACCAGTACCACAACCAGCAGTCCTGGCCGGTGCGGGTGCCGGTCGTCCTCGGCCACGAGTTCTGCGGCCAGGTGGCGGAGCGCGGCCCCGGCGTCACCTCCTTCGCCGAGGGCGACTGGGTGGTGAGCGAGACGGCGGCCGAGATCGACCCCGACTCGCCGCAGACCCGCTGCGGCCAGTACAACCTCGACCCGCGGCGCCGCGGCTTCGGCTACGGGCTCGACGGCGCGATGGCGCGCTACGTGAAGGTCCCCGCGCGCTGCCTGCACCGGCTGCCGGAAGGCGTGCCGGCCGAGGTGGCCGCGCTGACCGAGCCGTGCTGCGTCGCCTACCAGGCGGTGGTCGTCAACAGCCGCGTGCGGCCCGGCGACGTGGTGGCGGTGATCGGCCCCGGCCCGATCGGGCTCCTCTGCGCGGCGGTCGCGCGCCTGTGCGGCGCGGCGCGCGTGGTGCTGGCCGGCATCTCGCGCGATCGCCCGCGCCTCGAGCTGGGCCTCCGCATCGGCGCCACCGATGCCTTCGACACCCAGACCCAGGACGTGGCCGAGGCGATCTGCGCCATGGGCGACGGCCACGGCGCCGACGTCGTGATCGACGCCGCGGGCGCCTCCGCGGCGCTGAAGGACGCCCTGGCCTGGGTGCGGCCGGCCGGGCAGGTGACCAAGGTGGGCTGGGGGCCCCAGCCCGCCGGCTTCTCGCTCGACGCCCTCGTCCAGAAGGCGGTGACGCTCCAGGGCAGCTTCAGCCACACCTGGGCGGTCTGGGAGCGCGTGCTGCGCCTGGTGGCCTCGGGCCAGCTCGACCCGCGCCCGCTGATCAGCCGCGTCTCGCCCCTGGCCGACTGGCAGACCAGCTTCGACGGCATGGCCGAGGGCCGGCTGGTCAAGGGCGTGCTGGTTCCGGACTAGCCCTACAAGTCGCGCAGCGCGACCGTGATCGGCAGCCGCGCGGCGCGGATCGCGGGCGGGACCCCGCCCATCAGGCCCATCACCACCGCGAACAGCACGCCGAGCCCCAGCAGCGCCGGCGTGACCTGGAAGGCGAACGAGAGGTGCGAGAACGTCTGGAAGTTCATGGTGGAGGTCGTGAGGCCGTTGACCGGCAGCACCGCGACGCACCCCACCAGACCGCCGACCAGCGCGATCAGCAGCGCCTCCACGACGAACGACGTGATCACCGCGCCCGCGCCGAACCCGACCGCGCGGATCGTCGCGATCTCGCGCGAGCGCTCGGCCACCGCGGAGTACATGGTGTTGAGGGCGCTGAACACCGCGCCCACGCCCATCACCGCCGCCACCAGCGTGCCCAGTCCCAGGATCAGCCCGCTCAGCATCTGGGAGGCCTTCGCGTAGTACCCGGTCTCCCGGTCCACCTGCACGCGCAGGCGCGGATCGGCCGCCACGCGGGCGCGCAGCGCGTCGAGCTGGTCCGGCGCGGACAGCCGCGCCACCAGCGACTGGTAGATCCCGCGCGGCCGCTGGTAGGTGGGCGCCAGCACGTCCGCGTCGCACCACACCTCGGAGTCGAACGCGCTGCCGCCGGCGTCGAGGATGCCCACCACGGTGAACGCGCTGCCCCCCAGGCGCAGCGTGTCGCCGAGCTTCAGGCCCTGGTACGACCGCGTGGCCTCGCTGCCGGCCACCAGCTCATAGAGCCCGGGCCTGAAGAAGCGGCCCTCGGCGATGCGCACGTTGTCGTGCACGGCGAGCGCGCGCGGCGTGACGCCGCGGACCTGCACGTTGGCGTCGGTGCCGGTGGTGACGAGCGGCAGCGCCGCGATCACCACCACCTCGGGGCTGACCAGGGCGCCGTCGGGTCCCCGCTGCACCTCGGGCGCGTCCTCGATCACGCGGACGTCCTCGAGGCTCACCACGCTGTCCACCTCGGAGGTCGCGCCGGCGCGGCGGATCATCGCGTTGGCCTCCGAGCCGGACGTCACCAGCGCGGCCTCGAACCCGCGGGCGAGCGCGAGCATGGCCACGAACACGCCGACCGAGCCTGCGATGCCGAGCACCGCCACCAGGGTGGACCGCCAGCGCACACGCACGCTCTCCACGTTGTAGACGAGCGGGAGCGCCATCCCTAGAGCCGGCGCAGCGCCTGGACGACCTGCAGGCGCATGGCCCCCACCGCGGGGAGCAGCCCGGCGAGGGTGCCCACGACGACCGCGAGCACGATGCCGGCCGCGATCGCCCAACCCGGCAGGTAGAACACGGGCAGCATCCCCCCGGTCGGGTCGCCGCCGAGGGTGAACACCTTGGCCAGGGCGACCCCCAGCGCGCCGCCGAGCAGGGCCAGCAGCGCGGCTTCCACCAGCACCAGCCCGAGCACGAACGGGTCGCTGAACCCGACCGTCTTCAGCACGGCCAGCTCGCCCGTGCGCTCCCGGACCGCCGTGGCCATCGTGTTCCCCGTGACCAGCAGCAGCGTGAACACCACCACGCCGCCGATGCTCAGCATCAGGAACTCGATGTTGCCCATCTGCTTCACGAACGAGGCCATGAACGCCTGCTCCGTCTGCGTGCGCGTCTCGAAGGGCGAGTTGGCGAACTGGGCGTCGATCCGGCTCGAGACCGCCGCCGCGTCCTGGCCCGGATCCAGGCGGACCACGTACCAGCCCGCCCAGTTCTTGATGTACGGCTCCACGCGCTCGTTCAGGTAGTCCCAGTGGAACCAGAACTGCGAGGTATCGTCCTGCGGGCGGCTGCCCTCGTAGATGCCCCGCAGGTTGAACTGCCACTCCCCCGTGTAGATGGTGCCCCGGATCGGGATGCGGTCCCCGATCTTCCACCCGAAGCGCTTGGCGGTGTAGGCGCCGGCGATGGCGCCCATCTTGTCCTTCCGGAACGCCTCCCACTGGTCGTCGGGGAGCACGAACTCGGGGTACATGGCGCGGTAGCCGTCCGGGTCCACCGCGAACTGCGCGAAGAAGTTCTTCTCGTCCTGGTACACGCCGCCGAACCAGGAGGCGAAGGTGACCTCCTTGAGCCCCGGCACGCGGGCGAGGCGGTCGCGGTAGGCGATCGG
>DATBIZ010000074.1:0-4670 GCA_036556645.1 Vicinamibacteria bacterium
GCAACCCGCTCTTCCAGGTGCTGTTCGCGCTGCAGAACGCGCCGGCCGCGCGCTGGGAGCTGCCGGGGGTGCGCGTGGAGCCGTTCGGGCTGCTGGCGCCGCCGACGCGGTTCGACCTCGAGCTGCACCTGTTCGAGCAGAGGGACGGCGGTTTGTCGGCGGTGATGACCTACCCCACGCAGCTGTTCGAGCGCGAGAGCGTGCTCCGGATGCTGGCGCAGTACCGACGGCTGCTCGACGGGATCGCGGCCGAACCCGACCGCGCGATCCGGGCCCTGCCGCTGCTCGAGCCCTGGGAGGAGAAGCGGCTCCTGGTGGAGTGGAACGCGACCGGGCGGGACTACCCGCGCGAGGCCACCCTGGTCACGCTCTTCGAGGCGCAGGCCCGCCGCACCCCGGACGCGCCGGCGGTGGCGAGGGGCGGCGAGTCGCTGACGTTCCGGGAGCTCGAGGCGCGCGCGGAGGCGCTGGCGCGCGCCCTGCGCACGAAGGGCGTGGGGCCCGAGGTCCGGGTGGGCGTGTGCGCGGAGCGCACGCTCGACCTGGTGGTCGCGCTGCTGGGCACGCTGAAGGCGGGCGGCGCGTACGTGCCGCTCGACCCGGCCTACCCCCCCGAGCGCGTGTCGCTGATGCTCGCCGACGCGCGCGTGGGCGCGCTGCTCACGCAGGAGCGCCTGCTGCCGGGCCTGCCCCCGTGCGAGGCGCCGGTCGTCTGCCTCGACCGCGACTGGCCGCAGATCGCCGCGGCCGCCGACGCCCCGGGCCGCGCCGCCGCGCCGGACGACCTCGCCTACGTGATCTACACCTCCGGCTCGACCGGGAAGCCGAAGGGGGTGGCCATCGCGCACCGCAGCGCGGCCGCGCTGCTGCACTGGGCGCAGGAGCTGTTCCCGGCCGAGGACCGCCGCGCGCTGCTCGCGTCCACGTCCGTCTGCTTCGACCTCTCGGTGTTCGAGCTGTTCCTGCCGCTGTGCTTCGGCGGGACCGTCCACCTCGCCGACAACGCGCTCGCCATCGCCAGCGAGCCGCCGGGGCCGCTCACCCTGATCAACACGGTCCCCTCCGCGATCGCGGAGCTGTTGCGCCAGCGCGCGGTGCCGCCGTCCGTGCGCACGGTGGTGCTGGCGGGGGAGCCGCTGTCCACCCGCCTGGTGGACGAGCTGTACGCGCTCGGGCACGTGGCGCGCGTGTTCGACTGCTACGGCCCGAGCGAGGACACGACGTATTCGACCTGGGCGCTGCGCGAGGCGTCCGCGCCGCCCACGATCGGCCGCCCGATCGCGAACACGCGCGCCTACGTGCTCGACGCGTCGCTGCGGCCCGTGCCGATCGGCGTGCGCGGCGAGCTGTTCCTGGGGGGCGAGGGCCTGGCCCGCGGCTACCTCGGCCGGCCGGAGCTGACCGCGGAGCGCTTCGTGCCCGACCCCTTCGGCCCCGCGCCGGGCGGCCGGCTCTACCGGACCGGCGACGTCGTGCGCTACCGGCCCGACGGGCAGCTCGAGTTCTTCGGGCGCCAGGACCATCAGGTCAAGCTGCGCGGCTTCCGGATCGAGCTGGGCGAGATCGAGGCGGTGCTGGCGGGCCATCCCACGGTCAAGGACTCGGTGGTGGTCGTGCGCGAGGAGGCGTCGGGGGCGAAGCGGCTGGTCGGCTACGTGACCGCGCGCGACGGGCAGGCGCTGGACGCGGACGCGCTGCGCGCCCGCCTGCAGGCGAAGCTGCCCGCGTACATGGTCCCCACGGCGCTGGTGGAGCTGGGCGCGCTGCCGCTGAGCCCGAACGGCAAGATCGACCGCCGCGCCCTGCCCGCGCCGGAGGCGGCGGAGGCGGCCGAGGCCTACGAGGCGCCGCGCACGCCGGCGGAGCAGGCGCTCGCGAGGATCTGGGCGGACGTGCTCCGCGTGCCGGTGGTCGGCGCGACCGACAACTTCTTCGCCCGGGGCGGCGACTCGATCCTGAGCCTGCAGGTGGTCGCGCGCGCGAACCAGGCCGGCCTGCGCGTCACCGTGAAGCAGCTCTTCCAGCGGCAGACCGTGCGCGAGCTGGCCGCGGTCGCCGGGCAGGTCGAGGAGACGGACGCGGAGCAGGGGACGGTCACGGGCGCGGTGCCCCTCACGCCGGCGCAGCGGTGGCACCTCGACCGCGACCCGCTCGACCCCCACCACTTCAACCAGTCCGCGCTGCTCGAGCTGCGCCGGCCGATCGGCGCGGCCGCGGTGGAGGCCGCGGCCGGCGCGCTGGACGCGCACCACGACGCGCTCCGCCTGCGCTTCCGGCGCACGCCCGACGGCTGGCAGCAGGCCGCCGCGGAGCTCGACGGCCCGCGCCCCTTCGCGCGCGTGGACCTCGGCGCTCTCCCGGAGAGCGCGCAGGACGCCGCCGTGGCGCAGGCGGCCGCCGAAGCGCAGGCCAGCCTCGACCTCGAGCGCGGGCCGGTCTGGCGCGCGGTGCTCTTCGACCTCGGGCCCGCCCGGCCGGCGCGGCTGCTGCTCGTCGTGCACCACCTGGCCGTGGACGGCGTGTCGTGGCGGATCCTGCTCGAGGACCTGGAGTCGGCGTGCGCGCAGGCGGCGGCCGGACAGCCCGTGCGCCTGCCGCGCAAGACGACCTCGTTCAAGCGCTGGGCCGAGCGGCTGCGCGACTGGGCGCAGGCCGGCGGGGCGGACCACGAGCGCGCGTACTGGGATGGCGTGGCCGCGGGCGGGGCGGAGCTGCCGCTCGACCACCCGGACGGGAAGAACACGGTCGGCGCGATGCGCGTGGTGAGCACGGTCTTCGGCGAGGACCAGACGCGCGCGCTGCTGCGCGACGTGCCCGCCGCCAACCGCACGCAGCCGCTGGAGGCGATGCTGGCCGCGCTGGGCGAAGCGCTCGGGAGCTGGACGGGCGCGCCCGAGGTCCGCGTGGACGTCGAGGCGCACGGCCGCGAGGACCTCTTCCCGGGCGTGGACCTCTCGCGCACGGTGGGCTGGTTCACCAGCATCCACCCGCTGCGGCTGCGCCGCGGCGGCGAGGGGATCGGCGCCGCGCTGGCCGCGGTCAAGGAAGAGCTCCGCGGGGTGCCGCGCGGCGGCGTCGGCTACGGCGTGCTCCGCTACCTGCGCGGCCACCAGGCCCTCGGTCCCGGCTCGGCCGTCGTCTTCAACTACCTGGGCCGGTTCGAGGCGCTGGCCGATCCGCGGGGCCTCTTCGGCTTCGCCGCGGGGAGCGCGGGCGCCAACCGCAGCGAGCGTTCCGCGCGGGCGCACCTGCTCGAGGTGAACGCGGTGATCGCGGGCGGCCGTCTGCGCGTGGACTGGCTCTACGCCGGCGACGTGCACGAGCGGGCGACCGTGGAGCGGGTGGCGGCGCGCTTCGAGCACGCGCTCGGCGAGGTGGTGGAGCACTGCCGCCGCGGCGCCTGGTCGTACACGCCGTCCGACTTCCCGCTCGCGCGCGTCCGCGCCGCCGACCTGGCGCGGATCACCGCCGGCGCACGCGACGTCGAGGACGTGTACCCGCTCGGCCCGATGCAGGAGGGCATGCTGTTCCACACGCTCTCCGCGCCGGAGAGCGGCACCTACTCGGTGCAGGCCCGCTTCGAGCTGACCGGGGCCCTCGACGCGGGCGCGTTCCGTCAGGCGTGGGAGCAGGTGGCGCAGCGCCATCCCGTGCTGCGCACGCGCTTCCTGTGGGAAGGGCTCGACCGCCCGTTGCAGGTGGTGCGGCGCGGGGTGGAGATCGGCTGGGAGGTGCACGACTGGTCGGCGCGGCCCGAGGCGGAGCAGGACCGGTGCTTCGCGGAGCTGGCGGCCGCCGACCGCGCGCGCGGCTTCGCGCTGGACCGCGCGCCGCTGATGCGCCTGCACCTGGTCCGGCTCGCCGAGCGCCGGCACCGGCTGGTCTGGAGCTTCCACCATGCGCTCCTCGACGGCTGGAGCGTCGCGCTGGTCCTCGGCGAAGCGCTCGCGCTCGCGCGGGCGCAGGCGCGCGGCGAGAAGCCCGCGCTCGACGCCCCCGTGCCCTACCGCGACTACGTGGCGTGGCTGCCGTCGCAGGACATGGCCGCCGCGGAGCGCTACTGGCGGCAGGAGCTCTCCGGATTCGAGGAGCCGACCTCGCTCGGCCTCGAGCCGCCCGCCGCCCTTCCCCGTTCGCCGGAGGAGGCGGTCGGCGAGCGCGTGTTCACGCTGCCCGCGGAGGCGGGCGCCGCGCTGCGGGCCGCGGGCCGCCGGCACGGGCTCACCCTGAGCACGCTGGTGCAGGGCGCCTGGGCGTGGCTGCTCAGCCGGTACAGCGGCCAGCGCGACGTCGTCTTCGGGGTGACGGTGTCGGGCCGGCCGCCGTCGCTCCCGGGCGTGGAGCGGATGGTCGGCCTGTTCATCAACACGCTGCCCCTGCGCGCGGCGGTCGCCCCCGGGCGCGAGACGGCGGCGTGGCTGCAGGAGCTCCAGGACCGCCAGGTCGAGCAGCGCCAGCACGAGGCGAGCCCGCTCGCCCGCGTGCAGCGGTGGAGCGGCGTCGAGGGACGGTCGCTGTTCGAGAGCGTGCTCGTGTTCGAGAACTACCCGGTGGCCCCCGCCCTGGCCGCGGCCGCGGACGGCCTGCGCGTGCGGAGCCTGGGCGTCCGCGAGGCGACGAACTACCCGCTCACCGTGGTCGCGGCCTGGAGCGGCGACCGCCTCGCCCTG
>DATBIZ010000075.1:0-5957 GCA_036556645.1 Vicinamibacteria bacterium
GCGGCGCGTGGACCGCTGCCGGTTCGAGTCCGGCGCCGGCGAGTCGGTGGACGTGCCCCTGGCGCGGCCGGTGGGGATCGCCTCGCGCCGCGTGCTCGACGCCTGGCTCCTGCGCCGGGCGGTGGCCGCGGGCGCCCGCCACGTCGCCGAGCGGGTGGGCGCGGTCGCGCCCCGCGCCGTGCGCACGCGGGCAGGCGGCGAGCGGCGCTTCGACCTGGTGGTCGGCGCGGACGGCGCGAACGGCGTGGTGCGCCGCACGTTCCTCGGCCCGCTCCCGCCCGCGCGCCTGGCCATGGCCGCGGGCTGGTTCGCGCGCGGCGGCTCCGAGATGCTGGTGCGCTTCACGCCCGGCCTCGCGGGCTACCTGTGGCTGTTCCCGCGGCCCGACCACGTGGGCGTGGGCATCTGCGCGCCGCTGGGCGCGACGCCGACCCGCCAGATGATCGCGCGGCTGCAGGCCGAAGTGGCGCGCTCGTTCCCCGCCCTGGACGAGGAGGACCCGCCGCGCTACGCGCACGTGATCCCGTCGCCCAGCGTGGACCCCGCCTCGATCCTGGAGGCGGGCGGAGAGGGCTACGCGCTGGTGGGCGACGCCGCCGCCTTCGCGGACCCGATCACCGGCGAGGGCCTGTTCTTCGCGCTGCGCTCCGCGGAGGCGCTGGCCGACACCCTGCGCGCCGGCGGCTCGCCGCGACGGTACGCCGAGCGCGCGCTCGAGGAGTTCGGGCGCGACCTGCTCAAGGGCGCCGCCCTGCGCCAGCGCTTCTTCGCCCCCGGCTTCGCCGCCCGGATGATCCGTTACGCGCGCCGGAGCGCCGCCCTCCGCGCGGTGCTCGGGGAGCTGGTGCTGGGCGAGCAGGAGTACCGCTCGCTGAAGCGGCGCCTGCTGCGCGCGCTGCCCGCGTTCGCGTGGCAGGCGGCGGTGCGTTGACCGGCGGCGGCCGCGCGTCGCAAACTCGTCCGATGCCCGCACCGGACGGCCGGATCTCCCTCGTGCTGGCCGACGACCACCACGTGGTGCGCCAGGCGCTGCGGACCCTGCTCGAGGCCGACGCCCGGTTCGTGGTCCTCGGCGAGTGCGCGGACGGCCTGCAGGTCGCGGACGCCGTGCAGCGCCTGGGCCCGGACGTCCTGGTGGTGGACCTGGTCATGCCCGGGCTGGGCGGGCTGGAGGTGACGCGGCAGGTGTGCCGCCGCAGCCCGCAGACGCGCGTGCTGGTCCTCTCCATGAACATCAGCGAGGCGCACGTGCTCCAGGCCCTGCGCAACGGCGCCCGCGCCTACGTGCGCAAGGACGCCACCGCCGCCGACCTCACGCGCGCGATCGTCGAGGTGGCGGCCGGGCGCCTCTATCTCAGCCCTCCCTTCTCGGACCGCGCGATCGAGGCCTACCGCCAGCGCGCGCTGGCCGCGGTGCCGGACGAATACGAGAGCCTCACCCATCGCGAGCGCGAGGTGCTGCAGCTCGCGGCCGAGGGCTGCGGCAACCGCGAGATCGCCGCCCGCCTGGGCATCAGCCCCCGCACCGCGGAGACGCACCGCGCCAACCTGATGCGCAAGCTCTGCCTGCGCCGGCCTCTGGACCTCGTGCGCTACGCGCTGCGCCGCGGCCTGCTCCCGGACGAGCACGTCGAGCCCCCGGCCTGACCGCCCCGTCGCGCGGCCGGACACTCCAAAATACGGGACCCGCCCGCCCACAAATACGGGCTTCCCGGATAGACCCGCGGCACGTGGCCGTCCTAATGTGCGAGGGACATGGATCGAAGGCGCCGACCGGCGCCCACCCCGCCGGCGAGAGGGCCACGTCGGCCGGCGCGCGGGCGGCAGCGGGACGGCTCCGCGCCGCGCGTGCTGATCGTGGACCACCAGCGCGGCACCCGCGCCGCGCTGCGCGCGGCGGTCGCGGCGCGACGCGACCTGGCCGTCTCGGGCGACGCTCCCACGGGCGAGGCGAGCGCCGAGGTCGCGCGCGAGACACGACCTGCCCTCGCGATCGTGAACGTGACGGTGTCCGCGGAGAGCGTGGCCGCCGCGGTGATGCCGCTCCTGCGCGCGCATCCCGCCCTGCGGGTGCTGGTGGTGAGCCTGCCCGACGAACGGGAGCTGGCCGCGGCGGCCCTCGCCGCGGGAGCCACGCGGTGCATCGTGCGCCGGCCCGGGCGCCCGGACGTGGCGGCGATCGTGCGTGCGGCCGTGGAGGTGGCGGCCTCCGGGCCGGCCCGGGGCAACGGCGCCGTTCCCGCGCCCGAGCGGGGGGCGCCGCGGGGGCCGGCGCTGAGCGGGCGCGAGCAGCAGGTGCTCGAGCTGCTGGCGCGCGGCCACACCCGCCGCGAGATCGCGGAGCGGCTCACCATCGGGGTGAAGAGCATCGAGACGTACCGCTCGCGGCTCGCCCAGAAGCTGGGCGTGCGCACGCGCGCCGAGCTGGTCCGCTACGCGCTGGACTGCGGGATGCTGGGCGCGCCCGCGACGCCGCCGTCCCCGCGGCCCTAGCCGGCGCGCGGCGGCGCGGCCCCTGCGCTGCGGAGCGGCCCCTCAGTGCCGGAAGTGCCGGACGCCGGTCACGACCATGGCGAGCTTGTGCTCGTCCGCCGCGGCCACGACCTCTTCGTCGCGCACCGACCCCCCGGGCTGGATGATCGCGGTGGCGCCCGCCTGCGCGATCGCGTCCACCCCGTCCCGGAACGGGAAGAACGCGTCCGAGGCGGCCACGGTGCCCGCCAGCGGCAGCACCGCCTTCAGGGCCGCGATCTTCGCCGCGTCCACCCGGCTCATCTGGCCGGCGCCCACGCCCACGGTCTGCACCGCGTTCGCGTAGACGATCGCGTTCGACTTCACGTGTTTGGCCACGGTCCAGGCCAGCTCCAGCGCCTTCCACTCCTGGTCGCTCGGCGCCCGGCGCGTGACCACCTCGCAGCGGCTGCGGTCGAGGCGGGCCACGTCCCACTCCTGGACCAGCAGGCCGCCCATCACCCGCCGCATGTCGAACCCGGTCACGCGCTGGATCGAGGTGGTGTCCATGTCCATCACGCGCAGGTTCTTCTTCGGAGCGAGCGCCTGCTTCGCCTCCGGCTCGAAGCCGGGCGCGATCACCGCCTCCACGAACACGTCCGCGACCTTCCGGGCGGTGGCCGCGTCCACCCGGCGGTTGAACGCGACGATGCCGCCGAACGCGGAGACGGGGTCGCCGGCCCAGGCCCGCTCGTAGGCCTCGAGCGCCGAGGCGCCCCGGCCGGTGCCGCACGGGTTCGTGTGCTTGACGATCACGCAGGCGCAGTCCTCGAGCTCGGTGGCGAGGCGCCAGGCGGCGTCGAGGTCCAGCAGGTTGTTGAAGGAGAGCTCCTTGCCCTGCAGCTTGCGCGCGGCCGCCACCGAGTAGAGCGTGGCGCCGAGGTCGCTGTAGAACGCGGCCCGCTGGTGCGGGTTCTCGCCGTAGCGGAGGTCCTGCACCTTCTCGAACGACATCGAGAGCCGGTACGGGAAGAACTGATCGGACTCCGCCACCGCGTAGTCCGCGCCGCGCGCCTCCACCTGGGCGAAGTAGGCGGCGATCGCCGCCTCGTACCGCGCCGAGTGGCGGAACGCCTTCTGCGCGAAATAGAGGCGGGTGGCGGCGTCGATGCCGCCTTCCCGGTCGAGCTGCTCGAGCAGCAGGCGGTAGTCGGCGGGATCCACCAGCACGGCCACGTCGCGGAAGTTCTTGGCCGCGGCGCGGAGCATGGTCGGGCCGCCCACGTCCACGTTCTCGACCGCCTCGTCGAACGAGGCGCCCCTGGCCACCGTGTCCTCGAACGGGTAGAGGTTCACCGCCACCACGTCCACGGGCGCGATCCCGTGCTTCGCCAGCGCGTCGCGATGGGACGCCTCGCCGCGGCGGGCCAGGATGCCGCCGTGCAGCTTCGGGTGCAGCGTCTTCACCCGGCCGTCGAGCATCTCCGGGAAACCGGTCACCTCGTCGATCGGGGTCACGGCCACGCCCTTCTGCCGCAGCGCCTGCGCGGTGCCCCCGGTCGAGACGATCTCGAACCCGCGGGCGGCCAGCCCCTGGGCCAGCTCCGCGATCCCGTCCTTGCGGAAGACCGACAGCAGCGCGCGCTTGCGCGTGGGCGCGCTCATCGCCGCCTCATTCCGGCGGCCCGTCGCGGCCGCCCAGCGCCCGGTCCGCCGGCACCACCGGCCGCGGCGCGGCCATCCGGGTCAGGTCGCCGCGCGCCTCGCGCCAGACCGCCAGCCAGGTGGCGGCGATCGCGGTGACCGCGCGCGAGTAGGCCAGCGAGCCGACGCCGAACACCGGCGAGCGGTAGTCGAGCGTGCGGTGGTCCACCACGCGCCCGTTCTGGAACAGCTCGGTGCGGATCACCGGCGCGTCGAGCCGGCTGCGGTCGAGCAGGCCTTGCCAGTAGCCGGGCAGCCGCTGCGCGGGCAGCTCGAGCGACTGCCGCCCGTCGAGCACGACCGGGATCTTGTCCAGGCTCGCCGACACGAACGCGTAGTACTCGCGGACGACCCCGGACGGGTAGCCGTCCGGCCCGGCCCCGAGCACCGGGTCGGAGAGGTCGGCCGGGATCCGGTAGAGCGCGCCCAGCTTCACCACGCCCTCGCTGACGCGCCGCGCCCGCAGCAGGGCCAGCGCCTCGGCGGCCTGCGCGTCCAGCGCGGCCAGCGTCGTGCCGCTGAGGCGGCCGGCGGCGAGGTCGGCCCAGAGCGACTGCACGCCGGCGGAGGGCCGCTGCGCCTCGGCGAGGATCTCGCGCTCGCGGTCCGCCAGGAGCTGGCCGAGCGATCGCGGCACCAGCCGCCGCGCGTCGCGGGCCAGGCTCTCCATCAGCGCGGAGGGCCAGGCCGGGGCGCTCGCGGGGGCGAGGGCGGCCAGCAGCGCGAGGGCGGGCAGCCGGGTCACGCTCAGGACTTCACCGGCCGCGCCTTGAGGCTGACCTTGCCGTCCTTGGTCTCGAGCCGGAAGTCCACCGCCTTCGCGCCCCGCTCGGCGAGGATGCGGCTGGCCTGCTGCGCGATCAGCTTCTGGAAGCTCTCGAACTTCACCGCGCCGGTCTCGCCGGTGCCGCGCCGTGCCTCCACGAACTGCTGGTACAGGTCGCGCACCGCGGCCGTGTCCTTCTCCGGGTGCTGGACGCGGTATTCGCCCGTGCCCGCGGCGGCCCGGGCGGCGGCGGCCGCGGCCGCGGTGTTGGGTGGCGGCGGAGGCGGCGGCGCCACGTGCGGCGCGCGCGTGCCGTGCAGGCCGGCGGGCCGGCCCTCCTCGATCGCGCGCAGCCGCTTCGCCCACAGCTCGGCGAAGGTGCTGTAGCGCGACGACAGCGACTGGTAGCGGAAGCGGTCGCCGTTGTTGCGGATCTCGGCATAGGCGTAGCGGCGCACCAGCGCCTCCACCCGGGTCTTCAGATCGGTCGGCGGCTTCTTCTCCACGCCCGAGAAGAACTTCTCCCACTCGATCTGGAGCTGCCGGATCGAGGTCTCGAGCTGGTCGAGGTCCTCCGGGATCGCCACTATTCGCCCTCGCCCACGAAGATCCAGAACAGCGGAAGCCACAGGTCCGCCGCGTAGGGCGCCTTCTTGCCGTCGACGGTCACCTCGGTGCCCGCGCGCGGGGCCACGATCTCGTAGAGCTGGTGCAGGGTGCGCGCGCCGCGCGTCTCGTAGGCGGCGTGGTGGACGGTGCGGCCGCGCAGCGTCGTCTCGCGGTACACGCTCGAGCGCCGGGCCAGCTCGAGCGCCCGCGCGTAGTCCGGGCCCTCGAACGCCTCGAAGGACACCCCCATCCGGAACGGCCGCGGCCGGCGGCCCGGATAGAGGATGTCCACCATCTCGTCCGGGAGCTGCGCGAGGTCGTCTTCCTCCGCGGTCGGCACCGGCGGAAGGCGGTCGGCGAAGGTCTTCGCCCGCTCGCGGGTCATGTGCGGTTCCCCATCCGCGTGCGGGCGAGGATAGGCGAGCGC
>DATBIZ010000076.1:0-13682 GCA_036556645.1 Vicinamibacteria bacterium
ATCTCACGCGGCCGGGGATGTGGCACGGGAAGGTGCTGCGGCCGCCCACCGTGGGCGCGACGCTCGGGTCGCTCGACGACGCCGCGGCGAAGGCGACGGGTGCGGTGGTGGTGCGCGACGGCGGCTTCGCCGGGGTGGCCGCGCCGACGCCGGTGGCGGCGCGGCGCGCGCAGCAGGAGCTGCGCGCGGAGTGGAAGGCCGGGGCGGCCATGCCGTCGCAGGCCGAGCTGTTCACCTCCCTCAAGACCACGCCGCCGGCGGCGGGCGAACGCGGGGGCCGCCCGTCGCCGGCGCACGAGACCGGATCCGTGGCCGCCGCGCTCGCCGGCGCCGCCCACCGCCTGCAGCAGTCGTACACGGTGGCCTACATCGCACACGCGCCGCTCGAGCCGCGCGCGGCGGTGGCGGAGTGGACGGGCGGGAAGCTGACCGTGTGGACCGGCACGCAGCGGCCGTTCGGGGTGCGCCGCGAGCTGGCCGAGGCGTTCTCGCTGCGCGAGGACCAGGTGCGCGTGGTCGTTCCGGACACCGGGTCGGGGTACGGCGGCAAACATTCCGGCGAGACCGCGATCGAAGCCGCGCGCCTCGCGCGCGCGGCCGGGCGTCCCGTGCGCCTCCTCTGGACGCGCGAAGAGGAGTTCGCCTGGGCCTACTTCCGCCCGGCCGGCGTGATCGAGGTGACCAGCGGCGTCTCCGCCGACGGCCGTCTCACGGCCTGGGAGTTCCACAACTACAACTCCGGCGCCTCCGCGATCCGCACGCCCTACGACGTGGCGAACCAGCGCATCGAGTTCCACCCCGCGCGCTCGCCGCTGCGCCAGGGCTCCTACCGGGGCCTCGCCGCCACCGCCAACCACTTCGCGCGCGAGGTCCACATGGACGAGGCCGCGCGCGCGGCGGGCGTGGAGCCGCTCGACTTCCGCCGGCGCAACCTCAAGGACGAGCGCGTGCGCGCCGTGCTGGAAGCGGCCGTGGAGCGCTTCGGCTGGGGCCGCCCGAAGGGAGCGCCCAACCGCGGCTTTGGCCTGGCCGCGGGCACCGAGAAGGGCTCCTACGTGGCCGCCTGCGCCGAGGTCGCGATCGAGCGCGCGAGCGGGGCCGTCCGCCTGCTGAGGCTGGTGACCGCGTTCGAGTGCGGCGCCATCGTGAACCCGGACCACCTCCGCAGCCAGGTCGAGGGGGCGGTGGTCCAGGGCCTCGGCGGCGCGCTGTTCGAGGCGGTGCGGTTCGAGGCGGGCGCGGTGGTCACGAACCGCTTCTCCCGCTACCGCGTGCCGCGCTTCGCCGACGTGCCCCCCCTCGACGTCGTCCTGCTCGACCGCCGGGACCTCCCGTCCGCCGGCGCCGGCGAGACGCCGATCGTCACGGTCGCCCCGGCCATCGCCAACGCGATCTTCGACGCGTCCGGCGTGCGGCTGCGCGCGCTGCCGCTGGTGCCCCAGGGGCGGCTCCCGGCGACGTCCTGAGCGCTCGCGCCGCGCCCGCCGCGACCCCACCGGAGACGATGCCGCCCCGGTGGCTCCCCCTCCTCTACTTCGCGCTCGCGCACCTGAGCCTGGCCGCCGCCTTGCTGGCCTGCGCGCTGCGCCCGCGGGCGCTGGCCGGCTTCTACTACCACCCGCGGCTGCTCGCGGTCGTGCACCTGGTGACGCTGGGCTGGATCGCCGGCTCGATCCTCGGCGCGATCCACGTGGTGGGGCCGCTGGCCCTGCGCGCTCCGCTGCCCGCCCGGCGGCTCGACTTCGCGGCGTTCGCGCTGTTCGCGGCCGGCCTCGCCGCCATGGCCGCACACTTCTGGATCGACGAGCCGCTGGGCATGGCCTGGGGGGCCGGCATGGCGGCGGTGACCGTGGCCTACGTCTCGGCGCGCGCGATCCGCGCGGTCGCGCGCGCGCCGGTGCCGGCCGAGGTGCGCCTCCACCTCGTGCTGGCCTTCGCCAACGCGATCGGCGCGGCCACCGCGGGCGTCCTGCTCGGCGCGAACAAGCTGCGGCCGTTCCTGCCCGGCTTCGTGCTCTCGAACGTGGCCGCGCACGCGCACCTGGCCGCGGTCGGGTTCGCGGTGACGGCGTTCATGGGCTCCGCGTACCGGCTCCTGCCCATGATGCTGCCGGCGGCGATGCCGCGCGGGCCGTTCGTCTGGGCGGGCGCCGTGCTGGTGACTCTCGGCGTGTGGGGCCTCTTCGTCGGGCTGGTCGCCGGCGCGCCCGTGACCGGCGTCTGCGCGGTGGCGATCGTGGCCGGCCTGGCTGCCTTCGCCTCGCGCGTGGCCTGGATGCTGCGCCACCGCCGGCCCCCGCCCTCGGAGATGCCACGGCCCGACCTCGCGACCGTGCACGCGTTCCTGGCCATGGCGTACCTGATCGCCGCCGCCGCGCTCGGCCTGGTGCTGGCCTTCGCTCCCGCGTCCGAGACGACGCTGCGCCTGACCCTGCTCTACGGCGTCACCGGCCTGGTCGGCTTCCTGGCCCAGGTCGTGGTCGGCGTGCAGGCGCGGATCGTGCCGCTGTTCGCGTGGCTGTGGGGTTTCGCCGACGCCTCCTACGAACGGCTGCCGCCTCCGGTGCACGGCCTGATCGACCGGCGCGCGCAGGCGGCGGTGCTGCTGCTCTGGGCGGCCGGCGTGCCGCTGCTCGCGGCGGGGTTCTGGGCCGACGCGCCGGCGCGGATCGCCTCCGGCGGATGGACGCTGCTCGCGGCGGTCACGCTCGGGGGCGTGGCCAACGCGCTCGCGCTGCGGCGCGCGTGGGACACGCGGCGGTTCCGCGAGCCGCCGGCCGCGGCCGCGCGCACGCGGCCCGCCCCGGATCGCGTCGAGTAAGATCGGCCGCATGACGCGTCCACCCTCCGGACGGCATCTGCTCCTGGCCACCCTGTCGTTCGGCGTCTCCTTCATGGCGTGGGGGCTGGTGAGCGCGTTCGCGCCGGCGTTCCGCCAGCGGCTCGGCCTGTCCGGCACGCAGACCGCGCTGCTGGTGGCCGTGCCGGTCCTGCTGGGCGCGCTGGCGCGCATCCCCGTCGGCATGCTCGGCGACCGCTTCGGCGGGCGGGTCGTGTTCACCGCGGTGATGGTCGCGGTGGCGGTGCCGGTGTGGCTCGTCCCCCAGGCACGCAGCTACGAATCGCTGCTCGTCGCCGCATTCTTCCTCGGCCTGGCGGGCTCGCCCTTCGCGGTCGGTGTCGGCTACGTGTCCGCCTGGACCCCGCCCGCGCGGCACGGCGGCGCGCTGGGCGTGTACGGCCTCGGCAACGTCGGCCACTCGCTGGCGGTCTTCCTGGGTCCGCTGCTGGCCGCGCGCACCTCGCTGGCCACCGTGTTCCACGCTTCGGCGGTGCTGCTCGTGGCCTGGGCCGCAGTGTTCGCGCTGGCCGCGCGCGACGCGCCCGGCCGCGCCGCGCCCCGCGGCCTGGGCGCGATGATCGCGGCCGCCCGCGACCGCACCGCGTGGATCCTGGCCCTCTTCTACTTCCTGACCTTCGGCGGGTTCGTCGCCTTCTCGATCTACCTGCCCGTGCTCCTGCGCGACACCTTCGCGCTGGGGGCCGCCGACGCGGGCTTCCGGACCGCCGGCTTCGTGGTGCTGGCCACGCTGATGCGGCCGATCGGCGGCTGGCTCGCCGACCGCATCGGCGGCGCGCGCGTGCTGCACGGCGTGTTCGCGGCGGTGGTGCCGTTCGCCCTGCTCCTGTCCTGGCCGGCGATGGTCCCCTTCACCGTCGGCGCGCTCGGCTGCGCCGCCCTGCTCGGCATCGGCAACGGCGCCGTGTTCAAGCTGGTGCCGCAGTACTTCCCCGCCGCCACCGCGACCGTGACCGGTCTGGTCGGCGCGATGGGCGGCCTCGGCGGCTTCTTCCCGCCGCTGCTGCTCGGGGTGTTCCGGGACCGCCTCGGCGTCACCTGGCCGGGCTTCGCGCTGCTCGCGGCCGTCGCCCTCGTGCTCTGGCGCGTGAACGCGCGCGTGTTCCTGAGCCGGCAGGAGGCGCTCGAGCTGGCGATCCCCGCCGAGCTGCGCCGCACCGCCGACCGCCTGCGCGCCGGCGCCTGGGCCACGGTCTGGGCCGGCCTCCTGGTCGCGGCGATCGTGGTGGGCTCGCGCAACCTGCAGAACTTCGACGCCGCGCTGGTGATCTACACCTTCGCGGTGATCTTCGCGACCTGGGGCGTGGCCTACCACTACGCGGTCTGGCTGCAGAAGCCGCCCACGCGGGTCTACTGGCGCGCCGGCTGGCAGATCGTGCGCGCGCATGGCCTGGCGCGCAGCGCGGGACGCCTGGCCGCGCTGGCGGGCAGCCACCTGTTCGCGCAGTCGTTCATCGCCCGCCGCTCGCGCCTGCGGTGGTGGATGCACCAGCTCCTCTTCTGGGGCTGCCTGCTCGCGGTGGCGATCACGTTCCCGCTCGTGT
Source organism: Vicinamibacteria bacterium (assembly GCA_036556645.1). Taxonomy (GTDB): domain Bacteria; phylum Acidobacteriota; class Vicinamibacteria; order Fen-336; family Fen-336; genus DATKEG01. Next base: position 4,405 of record DATBIZ010000076.1, read on the forward strand.
TCGGCTGGATCCACTTCCGCACGCGGCCCGACGACCAGATGACCTACGTGACCTACCTGTTCGGCTTCGAGGTGGCCTCGTTCCCGATCCGCACCGCGGTGTCGTGGCTCATCTTCCACGGCCTCGACGTCTCGGCGGTGATGGTGCTGGGCGGGATCGCGCTCTCGCTGTGGCGCCGGATGCGCGACCGCGGCGCGCAGGCGGTGCAGAGCTTCGCCAACGACCTCTTTCCGCTGGTGCTGCTCTTCGCGATCTCGGTGACCGGGCTGGCCCTGACCGCTTCGACCTGGTGGCTGCGCGGCAGCTTCTACGGCTTCCTGGCCATCCTGCACGCGATCACCGTGATCGCCGCGCTGCTCTACCTGCCGTTCGGAAAGTTCTTCCACATCTTCCAGCGCCCGGCCCAGCTCGGGGTCAAGCTCTACCACGAGCAGGGCGAGCGGGAGGCGGGCGCGCACTGCGCGCGCTGCGGCGAGCGGTTCGCCTCGCGCCGGCACGTGGACGACCTCGAGCGGGTGCTGCCCCAGCTCGGCTTCGACTACACGCTGGCGGGTCCGGCCGGCAACTGGCAGGAGATCTGCCCTCCCTGCAAGCGCAAGACGCTGGCCAGCGCGCAGCTGCGGCTGCTGGAGGGCTCGCGTGGCTAGGCCCCCGCTGCCGGTCGAAGCGCTCCTCGAGCGCTGGGGACCGCACCGCAACGACGCGCCGCCCGGCGGCTTCGCCGAGCAGTCGCGGCGGCCGCCGGACCGGCTGGTCAAGACCCACTGCTGCTTCTGCGGCCAGCAGTGCGGGATCCAGCTCAAGGTGCGCGACGACCAGGTGGTCGGGTTCGAGCCGTGGGAGGAGTTCCCTTTCAACCGCGGCATGCTCTGCCCGAAGGGCGTGCGGCGCTACCTGCAGAACGCGCACCCCGACCGCCTGCTCTCCCCGCTGATGCGGACCGAGACCGGCTTTCGCGAGGCGGGCTGGGAGGAGGCGCTCGACTTCACCGCCCGCCGGCTGCGCGAGATCCAGGAGCGGCACGGCAAGGACGCGGTGGCGGTCTACGGCGGAGCGTCGCTGACCACCGAGAAGGCCTACCTCCTGGGCAAGTTCGCGCGCCTGGCCCTGGGCACGCGGCACATCGACTACAACGGGCGGCTCTGCATGGTGTCGGCCGGCACCGCCTACAAGCTCGCCTTCGGCATCGACCGCTCGCCCAACCCCTGGTACGACATCCCGCGCGCGCAGGTCGTGTTCGTGATCGGGGCCAACGTGGCGGAGTGCTCGCCGATCACCACCGACTACATCTGGCGCTGCCGCGACAACGGCGGGAAGCTGATCGTGGCCGACCCGCGCCTGACCCCGATCACGCGCAACGCCGACCTCTACCTGCCCGTGCGTCCCGGCACCGACCTCGCCCTGCTGCTCGCCATGCTGCACGTGGTCCTGCGCGACGGGCTGGAGGACCGCGCGTTCATCCAGGCGCACACCACCGGTTTCGAGGCGGTGGCGGAGTCGGTGAAGGCCTGGGACCCGCGGCGCGCCGCGGACGTCACCGGGGTGCCGCCGGACGCGATCGAGCAGGCGGCCCGCTGGTTCGCGGAGGCCGACCGCGCGATGGCCCTGCACGCGCGCGGGCTGGAGCACCACACCAAGGGCGTCGAGAACTGCCTGGCGGTGGTGAACCTGTGCCTGGCCACCGGCCAGATCGGCCGCGAGGGCGCCGGCTGCAACATGATCACCGGGCAGGGCAACGGGCAGGGCGGGCGCGAGCACGGCCAGAAGTGCGACCAGCTCCCCGGCCAGCGCTCGATCGGCGACCCCGCCGCCCGCGCGCACGTGGCCCGGGTCTGGGGCGTGTCGCCCGAGGAGATCCCGCAGGCCGGGTGGAGCGCGCAGGAGATCATGGAGGCGATCCACCGCGGCGAGATCAAGGGCCTGCTCTCGATCTGCTTCAACCCGCTCGTCTCCCTTCCCGACTCGGGCTTCACGCGCGAGGCGCTCGAGAAGCTCGAGTTCTTCGGGGTGATCGAGTTCTTCCTCTCGGAGACCGCGCACCACGCCGACGTGGTGCTGGCCGGCAGCCTGCAGGAGGAAGAGGAGGGCGTCACCTGCAGCGTGGAAGGCCGCGTGATCCACATCCAGCGCGCGGTGCCCCCGCCCGCGAACGCCCGCGCCGACTCCTGGATCGTCTGCGAGCTGGCCAAGCGGCTGGGCCAGGCGGAGCGGTTCGCCTTCGCCTCGCCGCGCGAGATCTTCGAGGAGCTGCGCGAGGCCTCGCGCGGCGGGGTGGCCGACTACTACGGGATCACCTACGAGAAGATCGACGCGCAGATGGGCGTCTTCTGGCCGTGCCCCACCCTCGATCATCCCGGCACGCCGCGCCTGTTCGAGGGCGGGCGCTTCCACCACCCGGACGGCCGGGCGAAGTTCCAGGAGACGGAGTGGCGCGCGAGCGGCGACCCTCCGGACGAGCACTTCCCGGTGCTGCTCACCACCGGGCGCGTGGTGAGCCACTACCTCTCGGGCACGCAGACGCGGCGGATCGGTCCCCTGCTCGACCAGTACCCCGAGCCCCAGGTCGAGATCCACCCGCGGCTGGCGGAGCAGCACGGGATCGCGGACGGCGACTGGGTGACGGTGGCCACCCGCCGCGCGGAGATGACGCTGCAGGCGAGCGTGGTCCGCACCATCCGTCCCGACACCGTGTTCATCGCCTACCACTGGGCGGGCGCGCGCAGCGCGAACCAGCTCACCCACCGCAGCCTGGACCCGCGCAGCAAGATCCCGGAGTTCAAGGTCTCGGCCTGCCGTCTCTCGCGCGCGGCGAAGCCGCCCGCCTGGGCGCCGCGGCGGAAGGTCGCCCTGCCCGTGCGGAGGGCGGACTGATGTTCGGCTACGAGTTCTTCGTGGACCCCTCGCGCTGCATCGGCTGCAAGGCCTGCGAGAACGCCTGCGCCGAGTGCGACACCCATCGCGGCGCGCCGATGATCCACGTGGACTTCATCGACCGCCGGGAGACGATCGCCACCGTGCCCACGGTCTGCATGCACTGCGACGAGCCCACCTGCGCCGAGGTGTGCCCGGCGGACGCGATCAAGAAGACCGAGGACGGCATCGTGCAGAGCTCGCTCAAGCCGCGGTGCGTGGCCTGCTCGAACTGCGTCCTGGCCTGTCCGTTCGGGGTGCCGAAGATGATGAGCGCCCTCGAGCAGATGCAGAAGTGCGACATGTGCTACGACCGCACGTCGGAGGGCCTGCGGCCGATGTGCGCCACGGTGTGCCCGAGCCAGGCCCTGGCCTACGTGCGGCCGGAGCGCCTGGCCGGCCGGCGCGAATGGCCGACCAACGTGTTCCAGTTCGGCAACCAGACCGTCACCACCAAGGTCTTCATGATGGTGCCGGCCTCCGAGACGGCGCTGGCGGTGGACGTGGTGGACTACATGTGGGAGGGCCGGGCATGAGATGGAGGCGCACGAGTTCGGCCCCGCTCTGGCGCGACGAGTTCTCGATCCACGCCGCCGACGAGCGCTACGTCAGCCGGCGGCAGTTCGCGAAGTTCCTGGTCCTCACCAGCCTCGGGATGCTGGCCGGCCAGCTCTGGATCCTGGTGCGCTCGCTCGGGCGGCGTGCCCCGTCCTACCCGGAGCAGGTGGTCGCGCGCGCCGGGGACGTCCCGGTGGGCGGGGTGAAGATCTTCAGCTATCCGGGCGCGGACGACCCGTGCATCCTGGTGCGCACCGCCGGCGACCGCTTCGTGGCCTACAGCCAGAAGTGCACCCACCTGTCCTGCGCCGTGTACTACGAAGCGGCGGGCCGCCGGCTCGCGTGCCCCTGCCACGAGGGCTACTTCTCCGCCGAGGACGGCTCCGTGCTCCAGGGGCCGCCGCCCCGCCCCCTGCCGCGCGTGGCCCTGGCCCGCCGCGGCGAGGATCTCGTGGCCGTCGGGTTCCAGGGCAGGCGGGGCTGATGGGCGCGCCTCCCCCTTCGTTCCGCCGCTCGCAGGGGCACCGCCTGACCGCGATCGACGGCGCGCTCGCCCTGATCGCCGTGCTGCTGGTCGTGCAGATGTGGCTGCTGACCGCGACCCTGGAGGCCGACCTGGCCGGGCACCACGAGGTCGCCCTGCCGGGGGCGCTCGTGTCGCTGGTGCTGGCCGCGGCCGGCGCGGCGCTCTACGCGTTCGTGGACCGCATCGACGCGGAGGTGCGCCGGCGCTAGCCGGGGCGCCTCACTCCACGCGGGGGGGCGGCCGGCGCGCGGGGCCCGCCGCGCGGGCCTCCCACTCGGTGTCGGGCGCGAGGTTCCCGGGGCGGCGGTGCTGGTACATCATGCGCAGGGCCAGCCGCTCGTTCGCGCCGAAGTTGTCCGCGGTGCGCCTGCTGCACTCCGCGTTCATGATCTCCCCGCCCACGATCGAGTGGCCGTAGAAGCCCAGGGTATGCCCCAGCTCGTGCAGGAGCGTGTTCCCGCAGAGCGCCTTGCGGCTGCCCACCAGGTCGTTGTTGTCGCGGAACACGATGCGGGCGCGGCGCAGCTCGAGCCCCGACCAGGCCAGGTACTGCGCGAAGGCGATCGCGCGGTCGTCGTCGAACTCGCTCGCGTCCACCTGGATCGTGATGTCGCCCTGCCCGGGCACGATGTCGAGCGCGAGGCCGCTGGCGCTGGCCGCCTCTTCGATCGCGGGACGCACCGCGGCCAGCGTGCGCGGGTCGTCCGGCACGCCGACGGTGACGGTCGGCGACGTCCAGCGTCCCATCCCGTACAGCTTGCCGTCCACGCCGGTGTAGATGAGGGCGGTCGTGTAGTCCTCGGCCTGCGGCCAGAGATACACGTCGGCGTTGCGGAAGATCGCGCGGCGCGGCAGGTACCCGGCCAGGCTCGCCTCGAGGCGGCTGCCGGTGGACTGGATCGGCAGCTCGCCGACGGGTTGACCGTTGGCCCCGTCGCGCAGGACGATGCGGGTGGCCGGCGTCGGAGTGGCGGCCGGCGGCGGCGGCGCGGTCGGCGGCTCCGCGCCTCCGCCACAGCCCGCCGCCGCGCCCACGAGCACGAGCGGCAACAGCTTTCGCATGACCATTCTCCGGAGGACTACGATGGTACATCGCCGCACGTGGTGCGCGGGCGTGCTGGCGCTCGCGGTCTCGGCCGCCGGCCCGGCGCTCGCGCAGGCACCGGCGCCCCCCGCCTTCCTGCCCGTCGCGAGCTTCCCCGCCGCCGACGACGCGCGCATCCTGGCGGCGTTCCGGGGACTGCGCGTGGCGGACGTTTCGGACGGGATGGACATGGCCGGCCTCCAGGACGTCGGCCTCGTCTCCCCGGAGATCCACCCGCTCTGGCGCGACGTGGAGGAGTTCGCCCACCGCATCGTCGGCATCGCGGTGACCGTCCGCTACGTCCCCACCAACCGCCGGCCGGCGCCGATGCCGGCGGACGAGTTCCGGCGCTGGGAAGGACACTGGTACCAGGCGATCTCGCCCGAACCGTTCGTGCCCCTGCTCCGGCCCGGATCGGTGGTCGTCATCGACGGCGACGAGGACAACGACACGGGGTCGATCGGCTCGAACAACATCCTGGGCTGGAAGGTGCGCGGCGCGGTGGGCGTGGTGACGAGCGGAGGCGCGCGGGACACCGACGAGATCGCGAAGCAGAAGGTACCGCTCTACCTCCGGCGCATCGGCCGCGGCATCCGGCCCGGGCGCAACGAGGTCGAGTCGGTGAACCGGCCGGTGACCATCGGCGGCGTCCTGGTGCGGCCGGGCGACGTGGTGGTGGCCGACGGCGACGGCGTGGTCGTGGTGCCGCGCGAGCACGCGCTGGCGGTGGCCGGTTTCGCGCGCACGATCCTGGAGGCGGACAAGACGGGCCGCCGTGAGCTGTACCGGAAGCTGGGCATGCCCGAAGACCCGACCGTGAGGCCCGAGTGATGATCTCCACCCGCAGGCGCCTGGCCGCCGCGATGCTGGCGTGTTCCCTGGTCTCGGCGCCCGCCGTGGCGCAGGCGCCGGCGCCGGCGCGCGAACCCGACGTCCCCTACGAGCCGACGCCAGGCAACGTCCTCGAGGTCATGCTCTCGCTGGCCGCTCTGCGCAGCGGCGACGTCGTGTACGACCTCGGGTGCGGCGACGGCCGCATCGTGATCGCCGCGGTGAAGAAGCCGGGCGTGCGCGGCGTGTGCGTGGACATCGACCCCGCGCGCATCCGCGAGGCGCGGAAGAACGCGGCCGCCGCGGGCGTCACCGGCCGCATCGCGTTCCGCACCGAGGACCTCTTCCAGACCAGGATCGACGACGCGACCGTCGTGATGCTGTTCCTCTGGCCCGAGATCAACCTGAAGCTGCGGCCGCGCCTGCAGCGCGAGCTGCGGCCCGGCACCCGCATCGTTTCGCACTGGCACGACATGGGCGACTGGGCCCCCGACCAGCGGATCAGCGTCACCGCCAGCGGCCGCCCGCGCCCGGTCTACCTGTGGACGCTGTCGGCTCATTCCGCACCACCCGGCTCGTTCTGATCCACCGGCCGCGGTCTTCGCATCTTCTGCCGCCCGCTAACTCCCGCCGTTCCAGCATTTCGGCCCTGGAATGCCCATTGCTATAGCACGCGCGTCCACTGCGCCAGGCTCGCGGCCTCGGCGATATGGGGCAGGAGGAAGCGATGCGGCATTTCACGCGAGGCGTGCTCGCCCTCACGGCGGCACTGCTTCCCGTCCTCGCGGCGGCCCAGGCGCGCGTCACCGGCGCCGACCTCGAAGGGACCCTGCGTGACGACACCGGCGCCGTGCTGGCCGGGGCGAACGTCACCGCCATCAACGTCGAGACGGGCCTCGAGCGCAGCACGGCCTCGGACGTGCGCGGCCGCTACGTGCTCGCGGCGCTGCCGCCCGGCGTCTACAAGGTGGGCGCCGAGCTGTTCGGCTTCGGCAGCCAGACGCGGGAGCGCGTCACCCTGCTGCTCGGGCAGGCGGCGCGGGTGGACTTCTCGCTGCGCCTGGCCGGCGCCGCGGAGACGGTCACGGTCACGGAGAGCGTGCCCGTGCTCGACGCGCGCCGCACCGCGGTGGCCTACGTGGTGGGGCCGCAGCAGATCCGCAACCTTCCCATCAACGGGCGCAACTTCATCAGCTTCTCGCTGATCACGCCGGGCATCACCTCGGACCGCGGCGGCCAGGGCGTCACCGCGACCTCCGGCCTCTCCTTCACGGGCCAGTCCCCGCGCTCGAACAACGTGATGGTGGACGGCTTCGACAACAACGACGCCACCGTGGGAGGCGTGCGCGGCACCTTCAGCCAGGAGGCGGTCCGCGAGTTCCAGGTGCTGACCGACTCCTACACCGCGGAGTTCGGCAACGCGTCGGGCGGCGTCGTCAACATCGTCACGCACAGCGGCACCAACGAGCTGCACGGCGAGGCCTTCGCCTACTTCCGCGACGACGCGCTCAACGCCAAGGACCACTTCGAGCGCTTCGACGTGTTCGGCGACCCGGTGGACCGCCAGAAGGCCCCCTTCCGGCAGTGGCAGTGGGGCGGCACCCTGTCCGGCCCGCTGCGCACCGGCCGCACCTTCTTCTTCGCCGCGTTCGAGCAGACGCAGGCCGACGCCAACAACTTCGTGAACATCGACCCCCAGGTGGCGGGCGCGCTCGAGCGGCAGGGCTTCCAGGTGGAGCTGGGGGACGTGCCCTACCAGGTGCGTGCCACCCACGGCCTGGCCAAGCTCAACCACCAGTGGTCCCCGCGCAGCACCCTGGTCGTGCGCGGCAGCGTCTCCGACGTCACGGACGAGAACGCCGAGCCCTGGGGCGGCATCGTGGCCAGGAGCGCGGGCGGGGTGCAGCTCCGCAAGGACTGGTTCGCCTCCGTCTCGCAGACCGACGTCCTCTCCTCGCGGTGGCTCAACGAGGCGCGCGTGCAGGTGTCGCGCCTGGACCAGGTCGTGCGCTCGCTCGACCCGCGCTGCGACGGGCCCTGCGACCGGATGGACGAAGGCGGGCCGTCGGTCTCGCTGCCCGGCCTCGCGCAGGTGGGCCGCGCGTACCACACCCCGCAGCCGCGCCTGCACAACCGCGTGCAGGTCAGCGACACGGTCAGCTACTTCGGCGGCAACCACCTGCTGAAGGCCGGCCTCGACTTCGAATACGTGGACACCACGTCGGGCGCCTACCCGGGCTACTTCAGCGGCGTGTACATCTTCGCGCCCCTGCCCGGGTTCATCCTGGGCGCGCTGGGCCTGCCGCCGCGCGCGGAGCCGCTCTCGGTGCTGGAGGCGTTCTCATTGGGCTTGCCCGGCGGCTACGTGCAGGGATACGGCGATCCGTGGACCAGCTACGGGTACAAGGAGCTGGCCGCCTTCGCGCAGGACGAGTGGCGCCTGACCCCGCGCCTGATCCTGAAGGCCGGCGTGCGCTACCAGCGGCAGGTCTGGCCGGCGCAGGAGTTCGACGTCAGCGACGTGGGCGGGGCGCGCTTCCGCTACCCGTTCGCGCAGGACCACGACAACGTGGACCCGCGCTTCGCGGTGTCCTTCGACCCGCGCGGCGACGGCCGCACCTCGCTGCACGCGGCCTGGGGACGCTTCCACGCGGACCACGTCACCGGCGCGGCCGGCGTCGCGCGCATCGTGGACGGCGGCGACGGCGTGCGGCTGTTCACGCGGTACTTCCCCGACACGCTGGGCGGCTGGTACGCGCCCGGACGGCACGCCCCCGAGCCGGTCGGCCATCCCAGCGCCGCGATCACCATGGACCCGGGCCTGCGCGCGCCGGTGAGCGAGCAGGTGGCGCTTGGCGTGGACCACACGCTCGGCTCCGACGTGGTGGTGAGCGCGAACCTGATCTCCGTCCGCGGCCGCCATCAGCTCGGCATCGTCGACTACAACCCGCTCGTCCCCGCGCTGGGCCCCGGCCGCCGGCCCAACGACCTGGACGGCGTCCCGGGCACGTCGGCGCCGATCTACCAGTACACGTCGTACGGCGAGAGCTGGTACAAGGGCGTGGCCGTCTCGCTCAACAAGCGCTTCAGCCACGGCTACGAGTTCCTCGCCTCCTACACCCTCTCGAAGGCGGAGGACACCTCCACCGACTTCTTCCTGTTCCCCGACCACATGGGCGCCGGCCGGAACCCGGCCGACCCCTTCGGCCTGCCGCTCGGGTTCGACCCCGCGGCGGAGCGCGGGCCGTCGTTCAACGACCAGCGCCACCGCTTCGTGCTGAGCGGGCTCGTGCAGCTTCCGCTCGGCCTGCAGAGCTCGGCCATCGTCACCGCCGGCTCCGGCCGGCCGTTCACGCCGCGGGCCGGGCT
>DATBIZ010000077.1:0-2851 GCA_036556645.1 Vicinamibacteria bacterium
CGCGAGCTGGGCATGGTCGCGGGCGTTCTCGGGGGTGGCGGGGTAGCGGAGCTCCAGCTTCACAGCACGATCGTAGCGCGGGGCCTCAGCCGGCGGCGAGCGCTCAGTGGAACCGTACGTCAACGGACGTGCACAGGCACAGGCACAGGCACGGGCGGCCGGGCGCGGAGATGGAATAAGGGCCGCTCGCCGCGTGCCGGTGCCTGTGCCCGTGCCCGAATGCGAACGGCCCTCTGAGGCTGGACGTCCTCTCCCGGCGCGCTACTGGTGCTCGATCACCACCCGGAACGACCCGGAGTTGTCCTGCAGGTAATCGTCGTTCACCCCGAGATACAGGCGCCCCGACGTGCGCGCGCGGAACGTGCCGCGGTCGCCGCCGACGTAGAACATGTCGCCGCTGCTCGTGCCGATGCGGCCGATCAGCGCGCCGCCGGCCTGGTTCGGCAGCGGGCGGGCGCGGTTGTAGGGCGAGTTGTTCTCACCCGCGGGGCCGTCCTGCCGTCCCGGTCCCCACTGGATCGTGCCCGCCGGGTCGAACCGGATCACGTCGCCCGCACGCACGGTGATCCCGGTGTCGGTCCACTGGCGGTCGGCGTACACGGTCACCGTGCGCGAGCGGAGGTTGCCGCCCGGCGTGCGGTAGTAGTCGTCGTCGTTCGACCAGGAGTCGTCCGACCACGAGTCGTCGCCGTCCATCAGGCCGCGGTCCGTGAAGTCGATCGCGTCCACCCGGCTGCGGTCGATGCGGACGCGGCGCGGGCGGGTCCGGTCGTACGTACCGGCGTCCTCCTCGAACACGACGACCTGGCGGTTCATGGAAACGAGCGTGCCGCGCAGGCGCGTGCCGTCGTTGAGGACGAGGGTGTCCGCAAACGCGGGCAGGCTGGTCAGGCCGACGGCGGCCGTGGCGGCCAACACTTGACGAAGTTTCATGAATGCCTCCTCATGAGCGGCGTCCCAGCGAAAGGCGCCGCTCCCCAGGCCGTCCAGGAGCAAGAAAGGTGCCAGCCGGCGGCGGGTCAGGGGCCCGTAACGGTCGCGGGCGCGGCCGTGGGGGGCACGCGCTCGGGCTCGTACGCGAGGTTCGGGGAGAGCCACCGCTCCACTTCGCCCAGCGCGAGGCCCTTGCGGCGCTGGTAGTCGAGCACCTGGTCGCGTCCGAGCAGGCCGACGGTGAAGTAGCGCGCCTCCGGGTGGGAGAACAGGAGCCCGCTCACCGAAGCCGGCGGCGTCATCGCGAAGCTCTCCGTGAGGTGCACGCCGATCGCGTCCTCGACGCGCAGCAGGTCGAACAGCACGCGCTTCTCGGAGTGGTCGGGGCACGCCGGGTAGCCCGGCGCGGGGCGGATGCCGCGGTAGCGCTCGCGGATCAGGTCCTCGTAGCCGAGCGCCTCCTCGCGGCCGTAGCCCCACTCCTCGCGCGCGACCTTGTGCACCTTCTCCGCCAGCGCCTCCGCGAGCCGGTCGGCGAGCGCCTTGGTCAGGATCGCCTGGTAGTCGTCGTGGTCCCGCTCGAACTCGGCGACCAGCTCCGCGCCGCCGACGCCGGCGGTCACCGCGAACCCGCCGACGTAATCGCGCACGCCGCTCTCGCGGGGGGCGACGAAGTCCGCCAGGGCCTGGTGCGGCAGCCCGTCGGGCCGCGCGGTCTGCTGGCGCAGCGTGTGCAGGATGGCCAGCGGCCGCGTGCGCGCCTCGTCGGCGTAGACCTCGATGTCGTCGCCGACCGCGCTCGCCGGGTAGAAGCCGAACACCGCGCGCGCGGTGAGCCGGCCCTCGCGCACGATGCGCTCGAGCAGCCGCTGCGCGTCGGCGAACAGCGCGCGGGCCTCGGCGCCGCGGGTCGGGCTGTCGAAGATGCGCGGGTAGGTGCCGGGCAGCTCCCAGGCCGCGAAGAACGGCGTCCAGTCGATGAAGGGCACCAGCTCGGCGAGCGGCACCGGCGCCAGCGCCCGCGGCCCCAGGAACGACGGGCGCGGGGGGACGTAGCCCTTCCAGTCGAGCGGCGTCCGCCGCCGGCGCGCCTCCTCGAGCGGCAGCAGGGTCCGGTCGGCCGCCTTGCTCCGGTGCTGCTCGCGCAGCTTGTCCTGCGCGCGCCGGTTCTCCTCCACGAAGCTGCGGCGCAGGTCGGCGCTCTTGAGCTGGCTGACCACCCCCACCGCCCGCGACGCATCCAGCACGTGGACCACGGGCCGCGAGTAGGCGGGGGCGATCTTCACCGCGGTGTGCGCGCGGCTGGTGGTGGCGCCCCCGATCAGCAGCGGGACCGCGAACCCCTCGCGCTCCATCTCCTGCGCCACGTGCACCATCTCGTCGAGCGAGGGCGTGATCAGGCCGCTGAGGCCGATCATGTCCGCCTTCTGCTCGCGCGCGGTCCTCAGGATCGTGTCCGCCGGCACCATCACCCCGAGGTCCACGATCTCGTAGTTGTTGCAGGCGAGCACCACCCCGACGATGTTCTTGCCGATGTCGTGCACGTCGCCCTTCACCGTGGCCATCACGATCTTCGCCGCCGCCTCGCGCCCGCCCGCCGCCTGCTTCTCGGCCTCCAGGAAGGGCGTGAGGTAGGCCACCGCCTTCTTCATCACGCGCGCGCTCTTGACCACCTGCGGCAGGAACATCCGGCCCGACCCGAAGAGGTCGCCCACCACGTTCATGCCGGCCATGAGCGGGCCTTCGATCACCGCCAGCGGGCGGCCGTACTTCTGCCGCGCCTCCTCGGTATCGGCGTCGATCCAGTCCACGACCCCGTTCACCAGCGCGTGGCTCAGGCGGTCCTCCACCGTGCCCTTGCGCCAGGCGCCCTCTTCGGCCGCGACCTTCTCCTTCTGGCGCACGGTCTCGGCGAACG
>DATBIZ010000078.1:0-5264 GCA_036556645.1 Vicinamibacteria bacterium
TCGAGCGCGCGGACGCCGCGCGCGCCTGGCCTCCGCGCGCGCCGGCCTCGCACAAGGGGACGTTCGGGCACGTGCTCGTGATCGGCGGCTCGGTGGGGAAGTCGGGCGCGGCGGCGCTGGCCGCGCTCGGCGCGCTGCGCGCGGGCGCGGGCCTGGTCACGGTGGCGACGGCCGAGGGCGCGCGGCCGCTCGTCGCGCAGAGCCGCCCGGAGCTGATGACCGAGCCGCTGCCCGGCGGCGCGCACCTGGACGCCTCCGCGGTGAGCCGCGCGGTTGCGCTCGCGAAGGCGCGCGACGCGGTGGTGCTCGGGCCCGGGCTGGGCCAGGAGGACGGCACGCGCGAGTTCGTCCGCGAGCTCGTGCGCCGCTGCCCCGTGCCCCTGATCGTGGACGCCGACGGCCTCAACGCGCTCGCCTCCTCCTCGCGCGCGCCCGCCGCGCTCGACGCGCTGCGGCGCGAGCGCGCGACCGTGATCACTCCCCATCCCGGCGAGATGGCGCGGCTCGCCGCGGCGACCACCGAGCAGGTGCAGCGCCGCCGGGTGGAGACCGCGCGCGCGCTGGCGGTGGAGACGGGCGCGACGGTCGTGCTGAAGGGCCAGCGCACGATCGTGGCGGACCCCGCCGGCGCGGCGGCGGTGAACCCGACCGGCAACCCCGGCCTGGCCACCGGGGGCACCGGCGACGTCCTGGCCGGGATGGTGGGCGCGCTGCTGGCGCGCGGCGCGGAGGCGATGGCCGCGGCCTGCGCGGCGGTGTTCGCGCACGGCCACGCCGCGGACCTCGCGGCGCGGCGGATCGGCGCGGAGTCGCTGCTGGCGGGCGACCTGATCGAGGCGCTCCCGGAGGCGCTGCGCGACCTCGCCGGAGCGCGCCATTCGTAGCGCGTTGACGCGGTCGCAGCAGGAGACCGAGGACCTGGCGGCGGGGATCGGCGCTCTCTGCCGCGGGGGCGAGGTGGTGCTCCTGACCGGCGAACTCGGCGCGGGCAAGACCGCGTTCGTGCGGGGGCTGGTGCGCGGCCTCGGCCTCGACCCCGGCGAGGTGGCCAGCCCGACCTTCGTGCTGCTGACCACGTATCCCGGCCGCCTCACGCTGCACCACGCCGACCTCTATCGCCTCTCCGGCCAGGGCGACGACCTGGAGCTGGGGCTCGAAGAGCTGCCCGGCCCGGCGGGCGTGCTCGCGGTCGAATGGGCCGAGCGTCTCTCGGCCACGCCGTGGGAGCGGCCGATCCGGGTCACGCTCGCGCACGCGGGCGGGGACACGCGCCGCGTGGTGGTGGATGCGCCGCTGGACGAGGCCGGCGCATGAGGCGCCGGCTGGCCGCGCTGGCGCTGCTCGCCGCGGCGGGGTGCCGGAGCCCCGCGCCCGAGAGCGCGCCGGCGGCGGACGGGCGCGCGAGCGTGCTGCTGCTGACCATCGACACCCTGCGCGCCGACCACCTCGGCGTGTACGGCTACACGCGCAACACCAGCCGCCACGTCGACGCGCTCGCGCGCGAGGGGACGGTCTTCGACTACGCCTACACGTATTGGCCGAAGACGCGCGGCAGCTTCGTGGCCATGCTCACCGGGCGGCGCGACTCGCAGACCGGGTACGGCAAGACCCACCCGGCGCTGCTGGACTTCAACCCGACGCTGGCCAGCGTGCTGAAGCACGCCGGCTACGCGACCGCCGCGATCGTGGACAACGGCAACGTCGCCGCCGCCCACGGCTATCACAAGGGCTTCGACGCCTACCGGGAGACGTGGCAGGAGGCGGCCCTGGCCACCGAGATGGACCGCACGCGCGCGATCACCGAGGGCGGCATCCGCTTCTTGAGGGACGCCCCGCGCGACCGCCCGTTCCTGCTCTGGCTGCACTACGTGAACCCGCATGCGCCCTACACTCCGCCGGCTCCGTACGACACCGCGTTTTTGGACGACGAGGCCCGGTCCGGCCCGCGGCTGAAGGTGGTACCGGGGTTCCACGGCGGGATCCCGAAGCAGTGGGCCGTCCCCGGCCAGGACCGGCTGGGTTACTACGTCGCGCAGTACGACGGCGAGGTCGCGGTCGCCGACGAGCAGGTGGGCCGCGTGCTCGACGCGCTGCGCCAGGCCGGCCGCCGCGAGCGCACCGTGGTGGTGCTGACGTCCGACCACGGCGAGAGCCTCGGCGAGCACGGCTACTACTTCGACCACGGCGAGGACCTGTTCGATCCGAGCCTGCGCGTGCCGTTGATCGTGGCGGCGCCGGGCGTGCCCGGCGGCCGGCGCTCACAGGCGCTGGCTTCGACCCTCGACCTCGTCCCCACCATCCTGGACGCGGTGAAGGTCTCCTACCCGCCGGACCTGGCGGGGCGGAGCCTGCTCGGCGCGATGAAGGGGAGCGAGGCCGGCTGGGAACGGCTCTTCGCGCGCAACGACCGCAACCTGACCGGCAGCTTCGACCGGCGCTACAAGGTGGTGGCGACGCCGGGGGACAAGCAGGCGCGGCTGGCGCTCTACGACCGGGTGGCGGACCCGGCGGAGAGCCGCGACCTGGCGCGGACGCAGCCCGACGAGCTGCGACGGCAGCGCCGCGAGCTGGACCTGTTCTTCGAGCGCGCGGAGCGCGAGTGGGCGCGCACGCGGGCCCTGGTGGGGCAGGCCGCGGCGGTGGCGCCGATGAGCCGCGAGGCCTGCGAGAACCTGCGCACGCTCGGCTACGTGGACGCCCGCTGCGCGCCGCACGGTCACGAACCGCAGTAGTCTAGGAGCATGAAGCGATCCTTCGCCGGCGCGGGCGTGGCGCTGGTCACGCCCTTCACCCGCTCGGGGGACCTGGACGAGAAGGCGCTGCGCGCCCTGGTGCGCCGGCAGGTCGAGGGGCGCATCGACGTGCTGGTGCCCTGCGGGACCACGGGCGAGAGCGTGACCATGAGCGAGAGCGAGCAGCTCCGCGTGGTCGAGATCACGCTCGAGGAGTCGCGCGGCGTGCCGGTGATGGCCGGCACCGGAAGCAACGACACGCGCCACGCGGTCGAGAAGTCCCGGGCCGCCGCCTCGCTCGGCGTCCACGGCGTGCTCGTGGTCGGACCGTACTACAACAAGCCGACCGCCGAGGGCTTCCATCGCCACTTCACCGCGATCGCGGATGCGGTCAGCGTGCCGGTGGTGGTCTACAACGTGCCCGGGCGCACCGGCAGCAACATCGACAACAAGACCATGCTGCGGCTGGCCGAGCACCCGAACGTCACCGCGGTGAAGGAGGCCTCCGGCAACCTGAACCAGGTGATGGAGCTCCTCCGCGACCGCCCGCGCGGCTTCGAGGTGCTCTCCGGCGACGACGCGTTCGCGCTCGCGTTCATGGCGCTCGGCGGCGAGGGCGTCATCTCCGTGGCCGCGAACCAGGTGCCCGGCCCCGTGCACGACCTCGTGGCCGCGTGCGCGAAGGGCGATTTCGCTTCCGCGCGGGCCATCCACCACCGGCTGCTCCGGCTCATGAACCTGAACTTCGTCGAGTCGAACCCGATCCCGGTCAAGGCGTCGCTGGCGCTGATGGGGCTGTGCGAGGAAAGCTACCGGCTGCCGATGTGCCCGCCGACCGAGGCGACGCGGGAGGCGCTGCGGTCCGCGCTGCGCGAGCTGGACCTGCTGCGGTGAGCGAAGGCCTGGCCACCGAGCTGCGCGAGAAGACCGAGGCGCTCTACGCGCTGCCGCCGGAGTCGCTGGGGGACGACGCGCACGCCGTGTTCCAGCGCCTGCTGCACGCGCTCGAGAAGGGCGACCTGCGCGCGGCCGAGCCGGGCAGGGACGGCTGGACCGTGAACGGCTGGGTGAAGAAGGGCATCCTGCTCGGGTTCCGCCTCGGCCGCATGGTGGCCACCGACGAGGCCGGCCCGCTGCGCTTCTTCGACAAGGACACGTTCCTGCCCCGCAAGCTCACCCTGGCCGACGGCGTGCGCGTGGTGCCCGGCGGCACGGCCGTGCGCTCGGGCGCCTACCTGGCGCCCGGCGTCGTCATCATGCCCCCGGCCTACGTGAACGTGGGCGCCTGGGTCGGCGAGGGCACCATGGTGGACTCGCACGCGCTGGTCGGCTCCTGCGCGCAGGTGGGCCGCCGCGTGCACCTCTCCGCGGGCGCCATGCTCGGCGGCGTGCTCGAGCCGGTCGGCGCGCTGCCGGTGATCGTCGAGGACGACGTGCTGGTGGGCGGCAACTGCGGCGTGTACGAGGGCACGATCGTCGGCCGCCGCGCCGTGCTCGGCTCGGGCGTGATCCTCACCGGCTCGGTCACCGTCTACGACATCCCGCGCCAGACCACGTACCGGCGGACGGCAGCGGCGCCGCTGCGCATCCCCGAGGGCGCGGTGGTGGTGCCCGGTTCGCGCGCGGCGTCGGGAGCGTTCGCCGAGGAGCACGGCGTCGCCCTGTACACGCCGGTGATCGTCAAGTACCGCGACGAGAAGACGGACGGCGCGACCGCGCTCGAAGAAGCGTTGCGCTGAGCGAACACACCACCCGCCGCCTGGCGGGACGTTGACCACGTGTCGTCGCGGTGATAGCAACTTTCGCGGATCCGAGAGGTGCTCGATGCGCCAGCCAAGGTCGGGGACCCGTCTGACCCGCAGGCAATTCGGCGGTCTCGTGTCCGCCGCGACGGCCCTGCCCGCGCTCGCGTGGTCGCAGGCCCCGCCCGCGGCGCCACCCGACTACGTGGTGCCGCCGCGCCCGCTCCTGCCGGAGGCGCCGGCGTTCCCGGCGATCGCGTTCGAACGGCACGCGGTCGCGCCGCAGGTGGAGCCCTTCCCGATGACGCAGGTCCGGCTGCGGCCGGGCAGCACGTTCCACGACGCGCAGGAGTGGAACCGTGGGTACATGAGCCGGCTCGCCGCCGACCGGCTGCTGCATACGTTCCGTGCGAACGCCGGGCTCCCCGTCGGAAAGGCGGAGCCGCTCGGCGGATGGGAGCAGCCCGAGAACGGCCGGCGTTCGAGCGAGCTGCGCGGCCACTTCGGCGGCCACTTCCTTTCCGCCAGCGCGCTCCTCTACGCCGCGACCGGCGATGGAGAGGCCAAAGCGAAGGCCGACGAGATTGTCGCGGAGCTGGCCCGCTGCCAGCAGCGGCTGGGCGGGAAGTACCTGAGTGCCTTCCCGGCCACGTGGTGGGACCGGCTGGAGAGAGGGCAGCGCGTGTGGGCGCCGTTCTACACGATCCACAAGATCATGGCCGGCCTGCTCGACATGCACCGGCTCGCGGCCAACGCGCAGGCCCTGCGCATCCTCGAGGGCATGGCCGCC
>DATBIZ010000079.1:0-14810 GCA_036556645.1 Vicinamibacteria bacterium
GAGCAGCCGGAGGTCAGCGTCGAGGTGGTGCCGCTCCGCTCCTACCCCCTGGCCGAGGCCGCCGCGCACAGCCTCGGGCACGTGGGCGAGATCACCGACCGCCAGCTCGAGCAGGAGGCGTTCGAGGGCATCGAAGCGGGCACGGTGGTGGGGCAGTCCGGCATCGAGCTCGAGTACAACCGCCAGCTCATGGGACGGGACGGCGTGCGTCGCATCGTGGTCAACAGCCGCGGCGTCGAGGTGGCGGAGGCCGAGCGCTTGGCGCCGGTGGACGGGCCGCCGGCGCAGCTCAGCCTCGACCTCGAGCTGCAGCAGGCGTTCGAGGAGGCGATGGCCGGCGAGGCCGGCAGCGTGGTGGCGCTCGAGCCCGAGACCGGCGAGGTGCTGGCCTACCTGTCGAATCCCGCCTACGACCCCAACGCGTTCTCGCTCGGCATCGAGCCCGAGCTGTGGGCCCATCTCAACAAGGACCCGGAGAAGCCGCTGATCAACCGGCCGATCCAGGGCACCTACCCGCCGGGTTCCACCTTCAAGATCCTCAACGCGCTGGCCGCGCTGCAGGAAGGCGTGATCACGCCGCAGACGCGCTTCTCGTGCCCGGGTTATCTGGCGGTGTACGGCACGATCTTCCGCTGCCACAAGGTGGAGGGCCACGGGCACGTGGACCTGCGGCAGGCGATCGCGCTCTCCTGCAACGTGTACTTCTACAACGTGGGCATCCGGCTGGAGATCGAGCGGCTCTCGCGCTACGCGAAGATGATGGGGTTCGCCGCGCCGACCGGCATCGATCTGCCGCACGAGGTGAGCGGGATCTTCCAGGATCCCGAGTGGAAGCAGCGGGCGCTGAAGACGCGCTGGTACCCCTCGGAGACGGTGTCGGTCTCGATCGGCCAGGCCATGTCGGTGACGCCGGCGCAGATGGCGCGCGTGGCCGCGATCGTGGCCAACGGCGGCCGGCTGGTGCGGCCGCACTTCATGAAGAAGATCGGCGGCGAGGCCGTCAACACGGAGCCGCCGAAGGACCTCGGGTTCCGCCCCGCCGTGATCAATACCGTGCGCGACGCGATGCTCTCGGTCGTCGCCCAGGGGACCGGCCAGCGCGCCAAGCTCCAGGGCGTGGCGGTCGGGGGCAAGACGGGCTCGGCGCAGGTGGTGACGAGCGCGCGGCTGGCCGCCGACAAGAAGGCCAAGAAGAACCAGCCGCACGGGTGGTTCATCTTCTTCGCGCCGGCCACCGGGGGCAAGCCCGCGGTGGCGGGCGCGGTGCTCGTCGAGCACGGCGTGCAGGGCGGCCAGTCCGCGGCGCCGGTGGTCGGCAAGGCGCTCTCCCGCTACTACGGCGTGCGCGCGATCGGACCGGGCATGACGCCGCCGGACGACGTGATCCCGGACCCGCCGCAGCCCGAGACCATGCGCGCGGTCTACGTGCCCGCGACGCCGCCGCCGCCGGCCGCGACGCCCCCCGCTCCCTCGCCTTCGCCCACGCCCCCGTCCCCCTAGATGCCGATCGACCGCCGCCTCCTGCACAACATCGACTGGAGCATGCTGCTGACCAGCCTGCTCATCGCGGGCATCGGCGTGGCCACCATCCTGTCCGCCACGGTCAACAGCCGCTATTCCGGCAACTACGTGAAGCAGCTCTACGCGCTCGCGCTGGGCCTCCTGGCGCTCCTGATCACGGTGTCCATCGACTACCGGCGCCTGGTGGACCGGGCGCACCTGCTCTACGTGCCCGCGGTGGCCGCGCTCTTCGCCGTGCTCGCGTTCGCGCCGCGGATCGCCGGCACCAAGCGCTGGTTCGTGATCGCCGGCTTCCAGATCCAGCCCTCCGAGTTCGCCAAGCTGGTGGCGGCGCTGCTGGTGGCCAAGATCTTCGCGGAGTCGAAGAAGGACAGCCTCGGGCTGCGCGACCTGATCGGGCCGGGCGTGGCCATCGGGCTGATGTCCGTGCTCATCGCCGCCGAGCCCGACCTCGGCACCGCCTTCACGCTGGTGCCGATGTTCCTGGCCGTCGCGTTCCTGGCCGGCCTGCGCATGAAGGCCATCCTGGCCATCGCCGCCGGCGGGCTGGTGGTGGGCGCGCTCTCCTGGTCCTTCGCGCTGAAGGACTACCAGAAGCAGCGGATCACCAGCTTCATCGACCCCAGCGCCGACCCGCGCGGAGCCGGCTACCAGAAGATCCAGTCCGAGATCGCGGTGGGCTCGGGCGGGCTCGCCGGCAAGGGATACAAGAAGGGCACCCAGAGCCAGCTCGGCTACCTGCCCGCGCGCTGGACCGACTTCATCTTCTCCGTGCTCGCCGAGGAGAACGGCTTCCTGGGCGTAGTGGTCGTGCTCGGCCTCTACATGTTCGTGCTGTGGCGCAGCTTCGAGACCGCGGCCATGGCGCGCGACCGCGTGGGCGTCTTCCTGGCCACCGCGGTGGCGTCCTTGCTCGCGTTCCAGGTTGTGTACAATGTCGCGATGGTCGCGGGCCTGGTGCCGGTCAAGGGCCTGCCCCTCCCGCTGATGAGTTATGGCGGCTCGTCCGTGCTTTCATCCATGATGGCCGTGGGGCTGATCCTCAACGTGCGCATGCGCCGCTTTGCGAACTAGACGCCGCGGGGGGGTCGAGGCCACTGGAACCCCCCCGCCGCTTAGCCTCCCCCCCGGCCCCGTCCTCCTGTTCGAGCCCATCGTGCCCCGACGCGCGGGCCGCCGGCCGCCGCTGGACCGCACCGGCCCTCGCCACCGTCGCCTGTCGTGCCGGGCCCGGGACGCCCCGAGCCGCACGCGGACGCGGCAGAGACGCCGAGGGCTCATGGAAGGGACCTTCCATGACCAAGGACTTGATCGTCTGCACCACGCCCCAGGAGACCAAGGTGGCGCTCCTGGAGGACGGGGTGGTTTCCGAGCTGTTCATCGAGCGCGAAGCGCACCGCGGGGTCGCCGGCAACATCTATAAGGGCCGCGTCACCCGGGTGCTGCCCGGGATGCAGTCCGCGTTCGTGGACGCGGGGCTCGAGCGCGACGCGTTCCTCTACGTGGCCGACGTGCTGGCCGACCTGCCGGAGAACCTGCTCGACGAGCCCGAGCCGGCGGCCGCCGAGGGCGAGGCCGCGGCCGGGAGCGGGAACGGCGCGGCCGGATCGCCCGCGCCGCCCGTCCCCCGCGACGCGCCGATCGAGGAGCGCCTGCACGAGGGGCAGGAGGTCGTGGTCCAGGTGGTGAAGGAGCCGCTCGGGACCAAGGGCGCGCGCATCACCACGCACGTCTCCCTGCCCGGCCGGTACCTGGTCTTCATGCCGACGGTCGAGCACGTGGGCGTGTCGCGGAAGATCACCGACGACGAGGAGCGGCGGCGGCTCAAGGGGCTGCTGAAGGAGATCCGGCAGGAGCGGGGCGGCGGCGGATTCATCGCGCGCACGGCGGGCGCCGGCGCGGACCGCGAGGAGTTCATCCGCGACGCGCGCTACCTGACGCGCACCTGGGACGAGGTGCGCGCCCAGGCCTCGCGGCAGCCCGCCCCCGCGCTGCTGCACCGCGAGCTGGGGCTCGTGCAGCGGCTGCTGCGCGACCTGCTCAGCGCGGACGTGGCCAGCATCCGTCTCGACCACCCCAAGGAGTACCAGCGCACGCTCGACCTCGTGAACGAGCTGCAGCCCGCGCTCGCTCCGCGGGTCAGGCTGCACGACGCGCCCACCCCGATCATGGAGGAGCACGGCGTCTCCACCGAGCTGGAGCGGGCGCTGCGCTCCAAGGTCTGGCTGGAGTCGGGCGGCTACATCGTGATCAACCAGACGGAGGCGCTGGTCGCCATCGACGTGAACACCGGGCGCTACACCGGCAAGAAGGCGCTCGAGGACACCATCCTCAAGACCAACGTCGAGGCGGCGAAGGAGATCGTGCGCCAGATCCGCCTGCGCGACCTCGGCGGCATCATCGTGGTGGACTTCATCGACATGGAGGAGCGCAAGAGCCGGCAGAAGATGATGGCCGCGCTGGAGCAGGAGCTGCGGCGCGACCGCTCGCCCTCGAAGGTGCTTTCCGTGAACGAGTTCGGCCTGGTCATCCTCACCCGCAAGCGCGTGCGGCAGTCGCTGGAGCGGCTGCTCTGCCAGCCGTGTCCCTACTGCACCGGCTCTGGCATGATCAAGAGCGTGGCCACGGTCTGCTCGGAGATCCACGACGAGGTGCGCAAGCTGGCCGCCGACATGCGCGGGCACCCCCTGCTGCTGCGCGTGAACCCCGAGGTGGCGCGCGCGCTGGCCGGGGAGGAGAAGGGCGTGCTGCGCGAGCTCACCAAGCTGGTGGGCCAGGAGATCGAGGTGCGCGGCGACCCGCTGCTGCACCAGGAGCAGTTCGACGTGGTGCCGCGGTGAGCGAGGACCGCGCGGCCGTGGAGGCGTACGTGCACGCGATCGAGACCCACATGCGCGCCCGGCGCGGGCTCGACCACATCCTCTCCCCGCGCGACTTCGCGCTGGCGCGCTCCTGGCACGCGGGCGGAGTGCCGCTGGCCACCGTGCTCGTGGGCATGGACCGCGCGTTCGAGACCGGCGCCAACGTGACCTCGCTGGCGTATTGCCGCCGCTGGGTCGAGGAGCTGGCCGCCGCCGGCCCGCCCGCGATGCGGCCGGCGCCGCCGCCCGAGAGCATCCCGCTCCACGAGGTGGAGGGCGTGCTGGCCACGCTGCTCGAGCAGCTCGGCAAGATCCGGCCGGTCAAGGGCCTCTTCTTCGACGCGCCGGTGCGCAAGATCCGGGAAGTGCAGGACCTGATCGCGGTCGCCTCGCGGCCCAACTGGAGCTACGTGCGCACCAAGCTGCGCGAGATCGACGACGAGGTGTCGGCCGCGGTGCTCGACGCGCTGTCGGACGCGGACCGCGCCGAGTTCGAGCAGGAGGCCACGCGCGCGATCGAGCGCCATCGCGGGCGCGTGGACGACGCGGCGCTGCGCGACGCGATGAACCGCTTCACCCTGCAGCGGGCGCGCGAGCGGCTGGGCCTGCCCCGGGTCAGCCTGGTCTAGTCGGAGTAGCCGAACTCGGCCAGCACGCCGCCGAGGACCTCCTGGCACCGCCGCGCCAGCGCCGGGGCCAGGTCGCGCTTCCAGCGGCCGATCGAGTCGGCCGCGGTCTTGTGCGCCTGCTGCCGCGCCGGCTCCGTCGCCGCGGCCGAGGTGAGCACCTCCTCGACGGCGCGGTCCGAGGCGTCCACGCCCAGGGCCTCGAACAGGGCGGGCAGCGTGCGGCGCGGATCGCGCAGCAGGTCCTCGTAGCGGACCAGGTGGTCGGCGCGACGGCGCGCGGCGGCGACCGCGGCGGCCTTGGTCTGCATCAGGTCCACGTACTCCTCGTCGCTGGCCACCAGGTCGCGCCCGAACCCCGCGAACCCGCGCCGGGCGTCGAAGGCCAGCGAAGAGCAGATCACGTCGCGGAAGTCGCGGACGATCACGATCTCGCGCGCGCAGGGGGAGAGCTCCCGCAGCAGGGCGGGGCCGCCGCCGGTGGGCCAGTTCTTCTCGGCCACGTACCCGGCCCCCGGCTTTCCGGCGGCGGCGGCCAGCGCCGCGCAGGTCTCGTGGATGCGTTCGCCGCAGAGCCCCGCCACGCCGTCCACTCCCTCGCCGGCCAGCCAGCGGCCGGCGTGGAGCGCCATGTAGTCCTCGACCCGGAAGCCGGGGTCGGCCAGCCACCACCAGCGCCCGTAGCGGCGCGTGGCGATCTGCTGGAGGTAGCTCTCCGGCCGGGTCAGCGCGTCGAGCACCGAGGTCCAGTAGCTGCCCACGCGCATCTCGTAAGGGAACGGCGGCGGCACCACGACCTGGGGGTGCGACCCGAGCAGCAGGAGCAGGTACGACGTCCCGCTTCGCCCCAGGCCCGTCACCATCAGCGGCGCGGGCACGGCCGCGCGGCCCGGCAGCGGCGCGCGCGCGCCCTGGATGACGGCCAGCGTGGCGGGTGCACAGCCCACGGCGGTGACCTCCACGCGCAGCTCGAACGAGCGGGGCAGGTCGAGCGTGTTGACGATCGTCGAGAACCCGCAGAGGTCGGCCTCCGCCGCCTGCGGGTAGGCCTTGGCGATGTCCGGGCGCGGCCGGTCCACCGGAGCCCGGGCCCGGATCTCGCGGCCCGCGCGCACCTCCACCGACGGCGGTCCGAGCCGGTGCAGCACCCAGCCCGTCACCTGGAGCAGGTAGGCGCGCTCCTCGACGCCGGCGTGCGGGTAGTCCACGTGGCCGGCCAGCAGGCCGTCGCCCGGCGGCCCGGCCGTCACCCCGGAGATGAGGACCCGCGCGCGCGTCACTCGGGCGTTCCGGCCTCGAGCTGCTGGCGCTTCAGCGCGATCAGGCCATCGAGGATGATGCCGGCCTTCTTGTCCCCGAGCGACTGCCGCGCCAGCTCCGCCTCGATCTCGAGCAGACGGTCGAGCCCGGAGAGGTAGCGCGCGATCTCGTGCGTGTGGATGTTCCGCCGCAGCGCGATCGGGTCCAGCTCGCCGGCGCCGTCCACCGCCACCCCGTCGAACAGCGCCGGCTGCTCGGTGACCGCGCGCACGAAGGCACGCTCGAAGAACCCCGGCGCGCCGTCGCGCAGCTCGTAGCTGACCAGCTCGTACAGGAACCGGTGCAGGGTGTTGAAGGCCTCGATCTCCCGTCCCACCGAGGCCCCGCGCATGCGCTCCGCGTGCGGTTCGGTGTGCTCGCGCGCCGAGGGCTGCGCCGCGTCCTGGGGCACGCGGTCGAGCACGCCCGCGGCCCACAGCGCCCAGGTCGCGCGGCAGGCCAGGAAGTCCGGCAGCCGCGACAGCCGGCAGATCTCCTCCACCGTGAGCACGCCGTCGAGGCTGGCCACCAGGTCGAGCTCCGGCTTCTGCAGGGACACCGCGCCGATGACCGCGGTGGAGCCCGGCGCCATCGCGTACTGCTGGGTGAGGGGGCCGACGCCGGCGCGGATGCCGCTCCAGCGGTCCACGCGCCGGATGCCCTCCAGCAGCAGGTCCGGCGTGGACATGTGCAGCAGGATCACCTCGCGCGAGGGCAACCGCCCTTCCGTGAACTCGAACGCGCCGTCGTCCCAGGATACGAGCGAGTAGATGATCTCCTGCACCTGGTCGCGCACGCCGTCCACGAGGTCGCGGGCGCGGATGGCGCCGTTCTCGACCAGCAGCGTGCCCTGGCGCTTGCCGTCGCGCATCGCGCGCACCGAGTCCTCGAGCGCGCGGTAGGAGATGCGGCCCTGGCGAAGCAGCATCTCGCCCAGGCGGTCGTCGGGATCGCTCGAGGTCGCGAAGATCAGCCGTCCCTCGGACAGGTAGACGCTCCTGGTCACCGCACCGCGGGTGAACCGGAGCACGCCCGTGCGGCCCGCCTGCACCAGCGGCCGCAGCAGCGCGGGCACCCCGGCCGGCTGCAGGTCGCCGCGCAGCGCGATCACGCGTCCACCGCGTGCCGGGCCATGTCCACGCGGCCGCCGCGGAAGCGGACGCCCTCCGCGCGCAGCCGCCGCCGCTGCAGATCGGCCCCGCCGCCGGCGCGGGGCGCGATGCGGCCGCCTGCCGACACCACGCGGTGCCAGGGCACGCGCCGCGCCGCGCCGGGCGTGAGGGCGCGCAGCGCCCACCCCACCGCCCGCGCCCCCCGGCGGGCGCCTAGCCAGCGCGCGATCTGGCCGTAGGTCGCGACGTGGCCGGGCGGGATGGCGCGCACCGCGCGGTAGACGCCCGCGTAGAACGCGTCGGCCGTGCCGGAGGGCTTCATGATCGGCGTCCTCGCTCGCGCGTGGCGTCACTGGATGCGCTCGCGCCCGAGCCGATCGGGCGCTCGCCAGCTCAGGCGACGCTTCGCGCGGACAGCGCCATGGCCGCGGATCTTACCGCGTCACCGCGAAGGCGGGCGCGGCGTGGGGGTGGGGGTCGGCCGCGGGGCCGGCGCGGGGGCGGCGCCCCCGGAGGCGGCCGGCGGCGACACCGGGGGCGGCGGCGCGACGCGCTCGGGCCGTGCCTGCGGCGTGGTGCTGATCTCGTCGTCGGCGGCGGGGGCGGGGACGGCCGCGCCCGCGGGCGCCGCCGGCGCCGGCGTGGCCGCGACGGGCGCGGCCGCCGGGGCGGGCGCGGGCTCCTCGTCGGAGGGCGGCTCGAGCAGGCTGGTGGCCGGCACCGTCACCTGCAGCGGCACCTCGCGCACGCGCAGGTCCACCAGCGCGGTCTTGCGCAGGCCCGCCAGGTAGGCCTCCTTCTGCTCGCCGATCCGCGCGATGCCCATCCGGCGCACGATCTCGTCCTTGACCTCGGCGAACGGCACGGTGCGGCCCTCGGTCTTCTCCACCACGCGCAGGATCCGGAAGCCGCCGTTGGCGGCCGGCAACGGGTCGGAGATGCCGCCCGCGGGCAGCGCGAAGGCGACCTTCTCGATGTCCGCGGCCATGTCGCCGCGGCTCACGCGGCCGAGGTCGCCGCCCGCCTCCCGCGTCGCCCCCCTGGAGTGCTTCTTCGCCAGCTCGCCGAAGTCCTCGCCGGCGCGCGCGCGCTTGACCATCTCCGCCGCCGCCGCCGCCGCGCCCGGGGCGGCGGGCAGCACGATCTCCTGCAGGTGGACGGTCGGCTGATGGACGTAGTCGGCCTTGCGCGCCTCGTAGTCGGCGCGGGCGTCGGCCTCGGTGACGTTCATCTTGGACTCCAGCTCGCGCCGGAGCACCTCGCGGGTCAGGATCGAGCGCTCGATGTTGCGCTTGAGGTCGTCGAGCGACATGCCCTCGCGGCGGAGCTGCTGGTTCAGCTCGTCGTCGGAGGCGATGTTGTTCTCCTTCTTGATGCCCTGGACGACCTCGTTGATGTAGGCGGGGGAGAGCCGCACGCCGATCTCGTCCGCGCGCTGCACCAGCAGCAGGTCGTCGATGGCCTCCTGCAGGATCTTCGCGTTGTTCTCGCGCAGGAACTGCTCGATGCGGTCCGGGGGCACCCGCGCGGCCTGCACGGCCGCCACCTGGCGGGCCTGGAACTCCGACTGCGTGACGATGTCGCCGTTGACGCGCACCACCACGCGCTCGAGCACCTCGGCCGGGGCGGCGGTGGCGGCCACGGCCAGGGCCAGGGCGAGGAAGGATTGCCTACGGGGTCCGGACGATCGCGGCTTCATGATTCACCTTTGCGCGGGCCAGCAGGCCCGCCACGTACTCCCGCACCTTGCGGTCCTTCCTCTCCTCGAGCAGGCGCGCGCGGATGGGCGCCCGCGACTCCGCCAGGCTCGACGTGCGCGAGGGCTGCCGGGCGTCCAGGTGCAGCACGTGGTACCCGAGCGGCGTCTGGATCACCTCGCTCGTCTCGCCGGCGGCCAGCGCGAAGGCGGCCTTCTCCAGCTCGGCCGGGAGCTGTCCGCGCGCGAAGGTGCCCATCAGCCCCCCCGCCGACGCCTCGGGGGCCCGCGACATCGTCTGCGCGAGGACGGCGAAGCTCTTGCCGTCGCGGCCGAGCCGGCGGCGCACGTCGCGCGCCTCGTTCGACGTGGGCACCAGGATCTGGCGCAGGGTCACGGTCTCCGGCGCCTCGAACTCGGCCGCGTGCTCCCGGTAGTACTGTTCCACCTCGGCGTCCGTCACCTCCACGTCCGACAGCACGTCGGCGGCCAGCAGCTTGCGGACCGCCACCGCCTCCTCCTCCCCTGTCGCCTCGGCCTTCAGGATCCCGCGCGCCCGCGCCTCCAGCACCAGCACCCGCCGCTCGAGGTAGGCCTCGAGGAGCGAGCGCCGGACCTCGGCGTCGAGCGCACCCTCGCCCCGCGCCTCGGCCTCGCTCGCGTAGCGGTCGAACTCGCTCCGCCGCACCTCCTGGTCGCCCAGGGCCAGGATCACGGGATCGGCGGGGCGGGCGCGATCGCACGCGCCGGCCAGCGCCAGCGCGAGAAGACCGTACGCGCCGCAGGAGACGGCGGTCCGAGCGCTCGGCAACAGGCCATTATAGGCCGGAAGCGCGGGCGCCCTCCGCGACGGGGACCAGCGCCTCCTGCAGGCGGCCGAACAGCGCGGCCAGGCCGTCGAGCGGCGCGGTCCCCGGCGCCTGCGGCACGCGCAGGACGCCGGCGGGCGTGAGCGACGCGCCGGGCAGGCTCCGCACCAGGCGGACGAGCAGGTCGGGCGCGGGGGCCGCCGAGGGCCAGAAGCGCAGGTGCAGCGCGCCCGCCGAGCGGTCCACCTGCGCGATGCCGAGCGCCTCGGCCCGCAGCCGCGCCGCGGCGTAGCGCAGCAGTCCGTCCACCTCGGCCGGCGGGGGACCGTAGCGGTCACGCACCTCCGCGGCCAGCGCCTGCAGGTCCGCCTCGCGCCGGACCTGGCTGATGCGCTTGTAGAGCGACATCCTCTGGTGCACCTCCGGCACGTAGGCCTCGGGGACGCGGAGGTCGACCCTCAGGTTCAGCGCCGCCCGCGTCTCCTCGGCGGCCGGCTGGCCCTTCAGCTCGAGGATGGTCTGCTCGAGCAGCTTCACGTAGAGGTCCAGGCCGACGGCCTCGATGTGGCCGCTCTGCTCGCCGCCGAGCAGGTTGCCCGCGCCGCGCAGCTCCAGGTCGAGGGCGGCGATGCGGAAGCCCGCCCCCAGCTCCGAGAACTCGCGGATGGCGGCCAGCCGCTTCCGCGCGATCTCCGACAGGACCTTGTCGGGCGGCACGAGCAGGTACGCGTAGGCGCGGCGGTCGGCGCGGCCGACGCGGCCCCGGAGCTGGTAGAGCTGGGCGAGGCCGTAGCGGTCCGCGCGGTTGATGACCATGGTGTTCGCGCGCGGGATGTCCAGGCCGTTCTCGATGATCGTGGTGGCGACGAGCACGTCCGCGCGTCCCTCCACGAAGGAGAGCATGTGCTTCTCCAGCTCGGCTTCCGGCATCTGCCCGTGCGCCACGGTCACCCGCGCCTCCGGCACCAGCCGCTGCACCAGGTTCGCGAGCGAATAGATGGACTCCACGCGGTTGTGGACCAGGTAGACCTGCCCCTCGCGGGAGAGCTCCTGCCGGATCGCCGCCCCGATCACGTCGGTGGAGAACTTGACGATCGAGGTCTGGATGGCCAGCCGGTCCTTGGGCGGGGTCTCGATCACGGACATGTCACGGATGCCGGCCAGGCCCATCTGCAGCGTGCGCGGGATCGGGGTGGCGGAGAGGGTCAGGCTGTCCACGGTCGTGCGCAGCTTCTTCAGCTTCTCCTTGGCCGCCACGCCGAAGCGCTGCTCCTCGTCCACGACCAGCAGGCCGAGGTCGCGGAAGACGACGTCCCGGGAGAGCAGGCGGTGGGTGCCGATCAGGATGTCCACCTGGCCGTCCGCGGTGCGGGCCAGCACGTCCTTGATCTCCCTGCCCGAGCGGAAGCGGGAGACCATCTCCACCTTGACCGGGAAGGGCGCGAAGCGCTTGCGGAAGGTCTTCCAGTGCTGGAAGGCGAGCACGGTGGTCGGGGCGAGCACGGCCACCTGCTTGCCGTCGAGCACCGCGCGCATCGCCGCGCGCATGGCCACCTCGGTCTTGCCGTAGCCGACGTCGCCGCAGACGAGCCGGTCCATCGGGGACTCCGCGGCCATGTCCGCGGCCACGTCCCTGATCGCCGCCGCCTGGTCCGGCGTCTCCTCGTACTCGAACGACTCCTCGAACTCGTGTTGCCAGGGGCTCTCGCCGGTGAAGGCGTGGCCGGGGCGCGCCTTGCGCTCGGCGTAGAGCTTGAGCAGCTCCGCGGCCATGTCGCGCATGGCCTTCTTGACCCGGCGCTTGGTCTGCTCCCACTTGCCGCTGCCCAGCTTGTCGATCGGCGGCCGCGCGCCCTCCGCGCTCGCGTACTTCTGCACGCGGTCGAAGCTCTCGACCGGCACCTTCAGCTTGTCGCCGCCCTGGTAGCCGAGCACCATGAACTCGTGCGTGGTGCCGCCCACGTCCAGGGTCTCCAGCCCCACGAAACGGCCGATGCCGTGGTCCTGATGCACGACGAGATCGCCGACCTTCAGGTCGCGGAAGTCGGAGAGGAAGCTCTTCAGGCCGGCGCGCCGGTGCCGCGGGTGGAGGTGGACCTCCTCGGGGAACAGGTCGCCGTCGGCGAGCACCTGCACGCCGGCCAGGGGCAGCTCGAAGCCGCCGCTGAGCGCGCCCACCCGCACCTGCACCGGGGCGTCGTCGCCGACGGCAACGCCCTCCTCGAGCAGCACGTCGCGGAGCCGGTCGGCGCGCCCCTGGTTGCCGAGGTAGAGCACCGAGCGGCCGTCACGGACACGCAGGTCGGCGGCGATGCGGCGCAGGTCCCCCGCGTAGCGCGCCACCGGGCGGCTGGCCACGTGGAGCGACGTGCCGTGGAGGTCCACCTCGCGCAGGTGGAAGCCGGGCGGCTCCTGGAGGAGCGCCCGCAGCGCCTCCGCCGCGACCAGCGCCTCCTCCGGCTCCAGCGCGAGCGCGTCCTTTCGCCGCTCCTTCTCCTCGCGGGCGCGCGCGTGGAACGCGGCCGCCTCCTCCGCGATCGCCTCGGGGTCCGCGGCCACCACCGTGAAGGCTTCCAGGTGCGCCCACGCCGGCACCGTGGTGTCGGGCGCCAGCGGCAGCAGCTCCACGACCTCCTCGGGCGGCAGGCCGCGTTCGATCCTCTCCAGCAGCGCCGGCAGCTCGCGGTGGCCGGCGAAGCGCGCGGGCAGCGCCTCGCGCAGCGCGGCCAGCACCGAGCGCGTGGCGAACACGTCCGCGATCGGCAGCACCTCCATCGCGTCGAGGGCCTCGGTCGTGCGCTGGGTCTCGGGATCGAACCGGCGCAGGCTCTCCAGCGTGTCGCCCAGGAACTCGAGGCGCACCGGCGAGGCCTGGTCGGGCGGGAACAGGTCCACGATCCCGCCCCGGCGCGCGACCTGGCCGGGGGCGGAGACCGGGTCCTCGCGGCGGTAGCCGCCCTCGTCCAGCGCTTCGAGCAGGATCTCCGGCAGCAGGTCCTCGCCCGCGCGCAGGCTCACCACCCGCGTCTCGAAGAGCCGGCGGGTGAGGGTCGGCCGCAGCAGGCCGGCCGGCGAGGCGACGATCGCGCGCGCGCGGCGGCGGTGCGCCGCGTGCACGGCCGCCGCGCGGCGGAGCGAGGCGTCGGGGTGGCGCGGCATCGCGCGGAAGGGCGGTGGCCCGGGCGCCGGGAACGGCAGCACGGACCCGCCGAGCCCGGCCTCGCGGGCCAGGGTCTGCAGGTCCTCCGCGGCCGGCTCGACCTCGCGCTCGCGCGCCACGACCACCAGCAGGGGGTCGTCGGTGAGGAGCAGCGGCAGCAGCCAGCGCGCGGTGCCCGTGAGCCCGCTGATCGCGACGAGGCCCCGCCCCGCGGACGCCTCCCTCAGGCCGCGCAGGGCCGCGGACGAGGCCAGGGCGCCGACCCAGGCCGCGGTCACGGCCGCCGGATGCGCTCGACCAGCGAAGTGGTCGAGCGCCCGGGCACGAGGGGAACGCGCTCGACCCGGCCACCCGCGGCCTCGACCTCCTCGCGGCCCACGATCGCGTCCGCCGCCCAGTCCGCGCCCTTGACCAGGACGTCCGGCAGCAGCGCCGCGATCACCTCCCGCGGCGTCGGCTCGTCGTAGACCACGACCGCGTCCACGCTCTCGAGCGCGAGCAGCATCTCCGCGCGCTCGTCGGCCGGCACCAGCGGGCGCCCCTCGCCCTTCAGCGCCCGCACGGAGGCGTCGGAGTTGATGCCGACCACCAGCACGTCTCCCTTCCCGCGCGCGGCCTCGAGGAGCGCCACGTGGCCGGGGTGCAGGAGGTCGAAGCAGCCGTTGGTGAAGACGACACGACGCCCCTGGGCGCGCCAGCGGTGCCGGCGCGCGAGCAGCTCGCGCAGGTTCGACGTCACGCTTCCAGCTTAACCGACCGCCCCCACCGCCTCGGGGATCGCCCCCTGGCGCGGGCGCGCGCCCTAGCCGCCGTCCCCTTCGGCGCGGAGGTCCAGCTCCGCGCGGGGCGCGGGCGGATCCATCGCGATCCCGCCCGCGAATTCCCAGCGGTGGGGCGGCCGGTAGACGCCCACGTCCTTGACCCGGCTCTTGACGCGGAACGAGTACAGGCCGCGATGGTAGTCGTAGGGCGTGCCGTCGCGCCGGTGGGCGGCGACGTCGAGCAGGTACGTCCCTTCCACCAGGCGGAGGTCCTCCAGACGGAGCCGTACCTCGCCCGGTCCCTCGAACGTGCCCGGCGCGAAGTCCTCCAGGTGCGTGTTGGTGCCGTAGACCGACACGCCGTCCGCGGTGAAGAGGCCGACGCCGAACACGAAGTCCTCGACCGCGCGCGCGGCCCGCACGCCGAGCGCGACGGTGAGGCTCTCGCCCGGCACGTAGACGTGGCGCTCCCGGCCGCGGCCGTCGAGCAGCCGCACGCCGGTGATCTCCACCTCCCGGCTGCCCCAGCGCCCCTGCCGGTACCCCGGCTCCGGCTCCGCGGAGGAAGGCTCTCCCGCGGGCGCCGCCTCCGCGGAGGCGGGCTGGCCGTGCTCGCGCGCGAGCAGCGCCTCTTCCCCGCCGGCCACGTAGGTGAGGTACGCGTCCACCACGCGCTTGGGGTCGCCGCGGTCGGCCACCTTGCCGTGCCGCAGCCAGAGGGCCTCGTCGCACATCTTCTCCACCAGCCCCAGGCTGTGCGTGACCAGCACGATCGTCTTGCCGCGCCGGCGGAACTCGCCGACCTTGTCCAGGCACTTGCGCGTGAAGCCCTCGTCGCCGACCGCGAGCACCTCGTCGATCAGCAGCACGTCGGGGTCCACGTGGATCGCCACCGCAAAGCCGAGCCGCATGTACATGCCCGAGGAGTAGGTCTTGACCGGGGCGTCGATGAAGTCCTGCAGCTC
>DATBIZ010000080.1:0-3385 GCA_036556645.1 Vicinamibacteria bacterium
TGATGAAGATGCCGGCCACCGGCAACGGGCGGCGTCAGGGCTACGGCTCGATCCCGCTGCCGCGCATGACCAACACGTTCATGCTCGCCGGCCAGGACGACCCCCACGAGATCGTCCGCTCGGTGCCCCGCGGCCTGTTCGCCAAGCACTTCGGCGGCGGCCAGGTGGACATCACCAGCGGCAAGTTCGTGTTCTCGGCGACCGAGGCCTACCTGATCGAGGACGGGCGCATCGGCCCGCCGGTGGTCGGTGCGACCCTGATCGGGAACGGTCCCGACATCCTGACCAGGGTGACCCGCATCGGCCACGACCTGCAGCTCGACGAGGGGGTCGGCGTGTGCTCGAAGGCCGGCCAGCACGTGCCCGTCGGCGTCGGCCTGCCCACCGTGCTCGTTTCCGAGATCACCGTGGGCGGGACGCGCCGCTGAACGCTAGCCCTCGCTGCCGGCCAGGCGGGCCTGCGGCGCGCGGAAGACGGACCGGGCGGCGGCGGCCCCGGCCCACGCGGCCAGCGGCATCAGCGGCGCGCTGAAGCCGAGCGCGGTCACCGCGAGCGTGTCGAGGTAGAAGCCGAACGCCCAGAACTGGTCGGGCATCTGCCAGCGCAGGAAGATCCCGTGGCGCCAGAAGGCCAGCGCCATCTTCACGACCAGCAGCGCGCACAGGATCGCGGTCACCAGGAGGGCCAGGCGGGACAGGTCCCCGAGGCCGACCAGGCCAACCCGGCGCGCCAGCCAGCCGGCGGCGGCCGCGGTCGCCAGCGCGCAGGCGGCCACGGCGAGCGCCATGTCGGTGAGGAAGAAGCGGCCCAGCGCCTCGTCGCGGTTGACGGCGCTGAACGAGTACTGGAGACCCGCCGCCCGCAGCAGCGAGAAGTACACGACCGCCGCGCCGATCGCGGCCAGGGCGGCCAGCGCGTACGACCCGCGCGGCAGGAACGCGGCGGCGCGCAGGAGCGCACCGCCCGCGGCGAGCGCGGCGAGCACCGCCAGCGGGACCCACAGCCGCCGGCGAGCGTCGGCTTCGCTGCGTTCCCGCTTGGCCTCCTCGGCCTGGCGGGCCAGGTCCTGCAGCCCCGGCTCGCCCCCGCGCGTGTCCGCGGGGGCGGCGGCGCCGTTGACCCGCGCCACGTAGCGCGCGACGAACTGCCCGCGCTGGGCCACCAGCGCCTGCACGATCTCCTGCCGCCGGGCGGGCGTGACCGAAAGCGCGTCGAGCAGCGGCCGGCCCTGGTTCGAGGCGGGGATCGCCACGCCGAGCAGCGCGGCCACCGTCGGCGCCACGTCCACCTGCTCGCACTCGCCGCGGGTGCCGGGGCGGACCGGCCCGCCGGCCAGCACGAGCGGGACGCGGATCACGTCGTGCTCGGGGCCGCCGTGGCCGCCGGTGGGCGTGTGCCCGTGGTCGGAGGTGACCACGAGGACGGACGCGGCGAGGTCCATCTCCGCGGCCAGCTTGCGGATCTCCTCGTCCACCGCGCCGGCCGCCTCGCGGTACTCCTCGGACGCGGCGCCCCAGCCGTGGCCCGCCTCGTCCGCGATCGTGTAGTCCATCACGAACAGGTGCGGCTTCGTCTCGCGCAGCAGCGCGCGCGTGGTCTCGCCCATCCACCGCAGCTCGGCGTGCAGGCGGTCGAGGCTCGCGCTCTGGTCCTTGGGCAGGCGCGGGTACACGACCCGCTCGTCCACGGAGGGCGCGAACAGCGTCTGCGGGTCGCTTCCCGCCGCGAGCGCGGTCGTGAGGCCGCGGCGCTTCGCGGTCAGGAACAGGTGCTCCACCGCCAGCGGGCGCGCGTTGAAGTTGGTGGCCTGGCCGTGCACCTCCTGCCACGCCCCGCTCATCAGCACCGACCGTCCCGGCAGCGACAGCGAAGGCAGGCCGATGCGGCACTCCAGGTCGGCGCCCCGCGCGCGCAGCTCGTTGAGGAAGGGCATGGCGCGCGAGGCGTGGTAGGCGAGCCCGTCCACCAGCACGAAGACCACCTGGCCGGTGAGCGGCGCGGTCGTACGCGCCTCCGGCGTGCGCAGCGCGAACGGCGTCTGGTATTCCACCAGCGCGTTCCAGGCGCCGTGGGCGAGAGAGCGCGAGAAGACGGCCAGCGCCACCAGCGCGGCGGGCAAAGCCAGGGTGGCCGCCACCGTCTTCCTCACGCGGCGGCCGGCGGGGTGGAGTGGGTCATGGATGGGCGGCGCCGCGCCGCACCGCGGCGCGGGGGCGCTGCGGTATTGTAGGGCGCGAGACCGCCATGCTGTTCTTCATCACCATCGTGGCCTACATGTCCGTCCTGCTCGGCGTCGGCGTCTGGAAGAGCCGCAGCGCGAAGTCGCAGGAAGACTTCATGGTCGCCGGCCGCACCGTGTCCACCTGGTACCTGGTGGGCACGCTCGTCTGCACCTGGATCGGGTCGGGCAGCCTGTTCGGGGGCGCCGGCCTGGCCTTTCGCGAGGGCATCGGCGACCTCTGGATGAGCGCGGGGGCCTGGGCCGGCATCGTGATCGTCTACTTCCTCGCCCACCGGGTGCGGCGCATCGCGCAGTACACGGTCGCGGACATCCTCGAGCAGCGCTACACCCCGCTCGCGCGCGTGCTGGGCAGCCTGACCATCACCGTGGCCTACATGGCGATCGTCGGGTACCAGTACCGAGGGGCCGGGCGCCTGCTGAACCTGGCCACCCAGGACCTGGGCGTGATCCCGGAGATCCCGGTGGAGACCGGCCGGGTCATCGCCTGCGTGCTGGTGATCGTGTTCACGCTGCTCGCGGGCATGGTGTCCATCGTGTCGGTGGACCTGTTCAACGGCACCCTGATGGTGCTGGGGGTGCTGGTCGGGCTGCCGCTCGCGCTGGCCGCGGTCGGCGGCTGGGACCAGGTGGCGGCCACGGTGCCGCCCACGCACTTCGCGGTGTTCGGCGCGCACGGGCCGGTGTGGGCGTTCGGCGTCTTCTTCCCCACCTTCTTCCTGCTGCTCGGCGAGAGCAGCATGTACCAGAAGTTCTTCTCCGCGAAGGACGAGGGCTCGGCGCGCCGCGCCGTGCTCGGAATGGTGGTCGGCGTCGTGATCATCGAGACGGCGCTCGCTCTCCTCGCGGTGATCGGCGCGGGCAAGTACTGGAACCTCGCGCCGTTCCGCGGGGCTGACGGGCTGCTCGACACCGCCCAGACCGAGACGATCATCCTCTACCTCGCGCGCCACGACCTGCCGGCGATCGCCGGCTGCCTGCTGCTCGGGGGGGCGCTCGCGATCATCTTCTCGACAGCGAATACGTTCCTGATGACGCCCGCCACGAACATGGCCCGGGACATCTACCAGCGGTTCCTGAACCCGCGGGCCACGGAAGCGAGCGTGATCCTGGTGCAGCGGATCATGATCGCGGTGCTCGGGGTC
>DATBIZ010000081.1:0-14269 GCA_036556645.1 Vicinamibacteria bacterium
TGGACGTGGGTCGGGGCCGGCCAGTCCTCGGCGACCTGGACCGTGACGCCACCGGGGCCGGGCACCTACGAGTTCCGGCTCTTCGTCGAGAACGGCTACACGCGCGTGGCGACGAGCCCGGCCGTCACCGTCGGCGCGGCCGTGGGTCCCACCCTCGCGATCGCGGCGGGCACGCTGCCTTCCGGCGCCGCCGCGACCGTGACGCTGGGCCAGGGACGCGGCGCGGCGTTCGACTGGCTCGCGCTCGCGCGCGCGGGGGCGCCGGTGACGAGCGTCGAGCAGTGGACGTACGTGGGCGCGGGCGTTTCGAGCCGCACCTGGACGGTGACGCCGGCCGCGGCGGGCGCCTACGAGTTCCGCCTGTTCCTCGACAACGGCTACACGCTGGCCGCGACCAGCCCGCCCTTCTCGGTCCTGCCGCCGACGTCGCCGCCCACGCTGGCCGTCAGCGCGGAAGCGGTGGCGCTCGGGCAGGCCGTCACGGTCGCGCTCGCCAACGGCGCCGGCGGCGCCCTGGACTGGCTCGCGCTGGCCCCGGAGGGATCCCCGAGCGACCAGGTGAGCGAGTGGACCTACGTCGGAGCGGGCGTGGCCAGCCGCACGTGGACGGTCACGCCGCCGGCGGCCGGGCGCTACGAGTTCCGGCTGTTCCTGGCGAACGGCTACACGCTGGGGGCACGCAGCGCGGCCGTCACGGTCTCGGCGGGAACGGGCGCCTCGCTGTCGGTCAGCGCGTCCGCGGTGAACGCCGGAGGCACGGTGACCGTCACGCTCGCGAACGGTCCGGGCGGGGCCGCGAACTGGCTGGCGCTGGCGCCGGCCGGCTCGCCTCCGGCGAGCGTCGTGCAGTGGCTCCCGCTCGGCGCCGGGACCACGCAGCGGACGTGGACGGTGACCCCGCCGGGCCCCACGCGGTACGAGTTCCGCCTGTTCCTCGACAACGCCCACACGCTGGGCGCGGCCAGCGCGCCGGTGGCGGTGCTGCCCCTCGCGGAGCCTGCCTTGAGCGCCGCGCCGGTCGCCGCGGCCGGGTCGCCGGTCCACGTGACGTTGACCAACGGCCGCGGCGCCAGCGGCGACTGGATCGCGCTCGCGCCGGCCGGGGCACCGGACGGGAGCCTGGTGCAGTGGACGTACGTCGGCGCGGGCACGGCCGCGCGCACGTGGACGGTGACGCCGCCGGGCCCCGGCACCTACGAGTTCCGCTTGTTCTACGACCACGTCCTGGCGCGCGCCGCGACGAGCGCGCCGGTGACGGTGTCGGGCGTCGTCCCGGAGGGATCGCTCGGGCCGCTGGCGAACTTCGATGGCCCTCGCCCTCCCCCCTGACCCCCCCTAACGCGCCGGCTCGCGCTTCGAGTCCGGCTCGGCCCAGAGCCCCGCCGGTTCGGCGTGGCCGGCCACCGCGGGCCGGCCGCCGCCCACGCGCCGGATGGGCACGCGCCGCAGCACGATCGCGAGGAGCACGATCGGCACCAGGGTCAGGATCCAGACCACCTTGCCGATCGAGTGGTGGACGATCCCCTGCGCGGCGGCCATCCCGTAGTAGTGCGAGGCGACGACCAGCGCGGCGACCCGGGTGGCGTTCGCGAGCACCGCGACCGGCACCGCCGAGAGCGCGAGCACGACCTTGCGCGTGCGCGTGCGCTGCGTGAGCTGGGCCAGCGCCACCGTGAGCACCACCAGCGCGCTCATGAAGCGCAGGCCGTTGCAGACCTCGGCCACCTCCAGGGTCATCTGGGGCAGCTCGATGATGACGCCGCGGCGGTAGACGGGGATCCCGAGCAGCGAGGTGGCGCCGGCCGCGAAGGCGGCGGCCCCCTCCTGGAGGTGGCGCGAGAACGCCGCGACCACGGGACGCGGCAAGGGCGCCATGAACGCGAGGAAGGCGATCGGGAACCAGGCCTGCCGGAGCCCCGCGGCTCCGTAGCGCCAGAGGACGAGGCCGCCCAGGGTGACCGGCGCGGAGAGGACCTGCAGGAGCAGGCTGCGGAGCGTGAGCGCGAGCGCGAGCAGCACCAGCCCGCCAAGCACCACCG
The DNA here is from genome assembly GCA_036556645.1 of Vicinamibacteria bacterium. GTDB lineage: Bacteria > Acidobacteriota > Vicinamibacteria > Fen-336 > Fen-336 > DATKEG01. The sequence continues at coordinate 2,040 of DATBIZ010000081.1, forward strand.
CCGGCCCGGTCCCGCCCGCCGGCCGGCCGGGCTCGCGCAGGTGCGCGCGCTCGCTCCAGAGCAGGTACGCGCTGAAGAGAGGCACGAACAGGCCGTGCGCGGCGTAGGTGTCGGTGCGCCACACGTGCACGAGCGCGGGCGCGATCGCGGCGTACGCGGCCGCCGCCACCGCGGCGGCGATCCACCACGCCCTCCGGCCGCGCGCCGTCACGCCCATCCCTTCAGCCGGTAGAAGAGCAGCGCGGCCGCCTCGTACCCGATCTCCTGCAGCATGAGCAGCCCGTGCGCCGGGCTGTGGCCGACCAGCTCCGGCGAGTAGCTCGGGGAAGGTACCGCCTCGATCCCCTGCCGCGCGAACACGCGCCGGGCGCGCCGCATGTGCAGGGCGTCGGTGACGAGCAGGGCCGAGGTCCAGCCCTCGCGCCGCATGATCGCCGCCACCTCGCGGCCGTTGTCCCAGGTCCGCAGCGCGCGCGGCTCCACCACGATGTCCTCGGGCGGCACGCCCATCTGCACCGCCACCTCGCGCATGATCTCCGCTTCCGGGCGCACCCTGGGCGCGCCGCCGGAGGCGCCGCTGAAGAGCAGCCGCTCCGCGTAGCCGCGGTCGTGCAGCCACACGCCCTGGCGCAGCCGCGCGAACGAGTCGCACATCAGGTACCCCGGCCAGGTGACCCCGCCGCCCAGCACCACGATCACGTCGGCGCGCCGCGGCGGCTCGCTGACCGTCCAGGCGCGCGTCGCCAGCGCGGGCGCCGGGCTGGCCGCCGCCCCCAGCACGGTCAGCGCGACGAGGGCGGCGGCGACGGCCAGGCGGCGCAGGGCGCGCCTCATCGGGCCGCCTCCGCCGCGAACCGGTAGACGTGCGCCGCGTAGGGCGCGAAGTCGTCCGCCAGCTCGGTCCCGCCCGCGAGCGCGACGCGGCGGCCCTCCCCCACCACCTCGGCCGCTCCCATCGCGCGCCCGAGCCGCAGGGTGGCGCGCGCGGGCTGGGGGCCGTTGTTGACCACCACCAGCAGGGCCCCGTCCGGGCCGCGCCGGGCCAGCGCGCGCAGCCGTCCCGCCGGGGGCGCTGCCAGCAGCGTCGGGTCGTCCGGTCCCAGCAGCGCCGGCTCGAGCGACTTGATCTCGCGCGTGACGCGCACCAGGCGCTGCCAGTACTCCTCGCGCAGCCGGTCGTCGGCGACGTGGCTGAGCGCGCCCGCGCCGTAGCTCCAGTAGAAGAGGCCGCGGGCGCCCGCCACCAGCGCCATGTAGCTCATCGAGCGCAGCTCGTCGTAGGTCGGCCAGTGGCCGTTGCCGCCGAACTGGAAGAACTGGATCACCGCCCACACCGGCCGGCTCCGCTCCACCGCCGCCTGCGCGAGGTCCACCCACTCCGTGACCTGCTCGAGCGGCGAGGGCGCGCCCTCGGGGATGTTGAAGATCGGGTAGGGATCCACCCCGATCACGTCCGCGACGTCGCGGTACCACACCAGCTCGTGCGGCGCGTTCTGCGCGATGAAGGTGACGCCGTCGTCGTGCGCGCGCAGGGTGCGGTACTGGCGGAACACGCGCGGCGCCACCTCGGCCGGGCGCTCGTCGGCGGTGTACCAGCCGGCGAGCGCGGGGTTGTCGCCCAGCTCGCGCGCCCGGCAGGCCGTGTACGCCTCCTCGCCCGCCGCCGCCGCGGACCGCCCGCCGCAGGGCGGCAGCAGCGGCCACTGCTCGTCGTCCGCGTACCAGAAGTTCACCGTGTGCAGGTACGCCATGCCCTTGCGCTTCAGCGCGGACATCAGCGCGTCGAGCGCGGCGGTGGAGGCGCGGCCGATCCGGTAGTTCACGTACATGTTGAACGGCGCCTGCGCGATCGCGGAGAGGCGCTCCTCGTAGGCGAGCGGGTCCTCGGAGTAGCCGCCGGTGTCGTAGATCCCGAGCACGAGCTGCCGCTGCCCTCCGCGGACCAGCACGCCGTCGGGAGCGACGTACACGTGCCACGAGCGCTCGGCGCCGGGAGCGAGCTTCACGATCCGGTGCGGCGGGTACTGGAAGCGCACCGCGCGCGTGCGCGCGTCGAGCGCCTCGACGCGCAGCGTGTAGGCCCCGGGAGGCAGCCGCGAGGCGTCGAGCGCGACCGCCCGCCGCTGCGCGGAGGCGTCGGCGTGCACGGTCACGAGCGCGTCCGCCCCGCCTTCCGGCGTCAGCGTCAGGCGCGCCGGCACCGGTGCGTCGGCCGGGGCGCGCAGGGACACGCGCACCTCCTGGGGGCCCGACGCGAGCAGCATGCCCCGGTAGTTCGGGTACAGCACGAACGCGTCCACCATCGGCGGCGCCAGCCGGTTCAGCTCGACGTCGTCGAAGAAGAGGTCGCCGTCGGGCTTCGCGTACGCCTCGAGGCACTGCGTCACCGGCGCCCCGTCCGGGACGAGCACCTTCTCGCGCTCGACGCGCGTCCAGTCGGCGGTGCCGGCCACCACCGGCGTGGCGCCGAGCGCGGCGCTGCCCGCATAGAGCCCGATCCGCCCTCCCGATCCGGCCGCGCTCGCCCCCGCGCGCACCGGCTTGATCCACCCGCGCAGCCGGTACCAGCCCGGAGGCACGGTGAGGTCCTGGCAGGCGGACGGGTAGAACGGCGCGCGGTGGCTGGCGCTGAGCTGGAGGCTGCGCCGCCCCGAACGGGCGTGCGCGGTGGTCGGGAAGAAGTGCTCGGCCAGCCGGACGTCCCAGCGCTGCGCGCGCCCGGCCGCGTCCACGTCCTCGAACGAGCCGTTCCAGACCGCGTTCGCGGTGTCGCCCGGCCAGTCGTAGAGCTCGGTCAGCCCGCCCATCGCCCCGGTGTCACGCGCGCCCGCCGCGGCCGAGGCCACCAGCGCGGTCAGGGCCAGCGCGAGCGCCGCCGCTCTATTCATGCGCGGCCTCGGCCACGGCCGGCGGGTGCAGGGCCGCGCGCACGGCCGGCGAGAGCACCAGGCGGCCCGCCGGGAAGTGCCGCACGCGCGCCAGGGCGCGGAAGCCGCCGCGCGCGTAGGCCCGCTCGCAGGCGTCGCTGCGGTGCGGGAGCGCGGCGTAGGCGGTGCGGCACCCCTGGTCCGCGAGCCACCGGCACGCGAACGCGAGCAGCGCGCCGAAGACGCCCCGCCCGCGATGCGACGGCAGCACGGTCGCGGTGCCGATCTCCGCCTCGCCTTCCTGCAGCGACACGAGCCCGCTCGCGTCCTCGGGGCGGTACACCCACATCACCCCGGCCGGGTCGCGCCGCTCGTCGAGCGCGACCAGGCAGACCTCGGCGCCGTCGATCTCGTCCTGGAAGAACTCGGGGGGCAGACCGCGCCGCGACGCGCGCCAGGCCCGCAGCGTGCCCGCGTCCCAGGCCTCGCAGGCGACGCCGGCGGGGGGGCCCGGCGGCGGGTCCTCCAGCGCGCGCCCCATCACGGTCAGGCGCTGCGGGCCGACCACGGCGCCGGCCAGCGCGGCCAGCGCGTCGAGCGGGCCCTGCTGGCTGAGCCGGATCCGCGCGCGGCGGACGCTGCGCCGGGCCTCGCCCATCAGCCGGCGCCGGTAGAACCAGAGGTTGAGCCGCGCCCGCGTCTTCCAGGCCGACGAGAACAGGCGCCGCTCGGTGAAGCGGAAGAGCGAGTAGAGCGCCGGCGAATAGACGTGGTCGTAGTAGCCGGTCAGGTACTCGAGCGAGGAGTGGAAGCCCAGCTTGAAGTGGTAGAGCCCGAAGCCGGGGTCGTCCTCGCGGGGCGGGAAGTTGGTGCCGATGCCGCCCCAGTCGATGTCGGTGCAGCCGGCGTTGCGCGCCCAGCGGATGAACTGCCAGTACAGCAGCGGTCCCTGGTGCAGCTTCACCGCGCCGACCTCCTCGGGCAGCGTCACGTACAGCATGTAGGCGCGCTGGCCGATGCGCACGCCGAGCAGGCCGCCGGCGGGCCGGCCCTCGTGCTCGGCGAGCAGGAGCACGCCCCGGCCGGGACGGATGTACTCGCGCCAGATCCGCTCGAAGTACGGGCGCCCGCGCACCGGGAGCCCTTTCTGCCGGCCCACCGCCGCCAGCGCCGCGTGGAAGGCCCAGCCCTCGTCGAGCGACGCGGCCTGGCGGACGCGGAGGCCTCGCCTCGGCGCGGACGCGATGTACTCGCGGTAGCGCTTGCGGAGCTTGCGCGCCAGCGTCTCCTCGGGGTCGCGGATGTCCATGGCCATGCACACCCGCGGGCTGTTCCAGGTCGTCCAGTCGTCCGGCAGGTGCGTGAACCCGTGGTCGAGCAGCGCCGCGCGCACCGCCGCGTCCGCGTCCGGCACCTTGGGGCTGAGGCGCAGGAACACCGCCCGGACCTCCGCGGCCACCCGCGCGAGCGCGTCCATCAGCGCGCGGCGCGCCGCGAGGTCGGCGAGGTCGGCGAAGAGCGGTCCGCCCGAGACGTACATCACCGTGCGGCCCAGGCGCGGCACGGCCTTGATCAGCACGCCCGCGGCCGCCACGCACGCCCCGTCGCGGAAGATCGCGATCCGTCGCGGCGTCCATCGCTGGGTGGAGCGCACCTCTCCCCACTCGTAGCCTTGCCGCAGGTCGTAGTGCGGCAGGGCCACCACGAGCGCGTTCCAGGTCTCACGGTCGGTGATCTCGCGCGCGGCCAGCCGCGGCGCGGCGGGCGCGGCGGCCGGCGGCGGCGCGGGCGCCGGCTCGGGCTGCGCCCGCTCGCGCTCCGGGAACGTCAGCCGCGAGCGCAGCCACCACACCGACGGCAGCACCCGCTCCTCGACCACGCGGAAGGCGCGGTAGAGCGCCGGCTGGAAGACCAGGTCGTAGTAGCCGGTCAGGTAGCGCAGCTCGCAGCCCAGCCCGGCCTTGTACTGGTACACGCCGTAGCCGCGGTCGGTCTCCTGCGGCGGGAACGCGGTCGCGCTGCCGCCGAGGTCGATCTCGTCGCACCCTTCGGCCAGGGCCCACTTGATGTGCTCCCAGTCCATCGCGCGCGCCGTGCCCAGGTGCAGGAAGTCCGGGTGCACGCCGTAGTAGAGGAAATGCGCCTTGCGCCCGTAGCGCACGCCGAACTGCGCGGCCACGCGGCGGCCCTCCCACTCCGCGAAGGAGAGCTTGCCGCCGCCGCTCTCCGCGAACGTGTGCAGCTTCCGGAAGTACTCCAGCGGCCGGACGGGCACCGCCTTGCGCTTGGCGTTGAGCGCCACGAAACGGTGCAGGTCGCGGAAGTCGTCCTCCGTACGGCCGTCGCGGATGACCACGCCGTGGCGGTCGGCCACGGCGAGCTTCTGCCGGGTGGACTTGCGCATGCGCGAGCGCACCCCCTGCTCGCCGCCGTGCAGCGGGAGGTGCATCACGATGCGCGGGGTGTTCCAGGTCGTGTAGTCGTCCGGCAGGCGCCGGAAGCCGTTGCCCGTGAGCAGGCCCGGCCGCTCCTGGTCGGCGTGGTCCCAGCCCGGGCTGACGCGGAGGAAGGCGGACCGCTCGCGCCGCCCCAACGACCGCAGCTCGCGCGCCAGCGCGGCGATGGCGGCCGACGCGCGCGGGTCGCGCGCGTCCACCAGCGGCCCCCGCGGCGCGTACATCAGCGAAGGGCCGACGGGCGCGAAGCGGCGGGTCAGGATCGAGATCGCGGCCACCCCCGTCTCCCCGTCCACCACCGCCAGCCGCCACGGCGTCCAGCCGTGGCCGCGCAGCACCTCGCCCCAGGCGAAGCCCTGGTACAGGTCGTGGTCGGAGAAGCGGGTGATGCGCGCGTCCCACTCCGCGGCCTCGGTGACGTAGCGGACCTCGAGCGCGCTTGGCCCCGGCGCCGGCCGCGGGGGCGCCGCCTCCTCGAACGCGAAGGGGATGCCCGCCGCGCGGCCCGCGCGCAGCCGCCCGCTCACCTCGAACCCGCTGGCCAGGAAGGCGCGCAGCGAGGCGGCGTTCTCCTCCAGCACGTGCGCGTAGAGGCGCTCCACGCCGGACGCGCGCAGCTCGCGCGCGATCGCCGCGATCACGGCCTGGTAGAGGCCGCGGCCGCGGAACGCCGGCAGCGTGACCGAGCTGCGGATCTCCGCTTCGTCCTTCCGAAGGCGCATGTCCGACGTGCGTTCGCCCGGCGGGTAGACCCAGGAGATGTGCGCGGGCTGGCCGTCCCACCAGGCCACGAACGGCCGCACGCCCGGCCGCAGCCGGTCGAGGTAGAACTCCAGCGGCAGCGTGCGGTCTTCGGCGCGGAGCGCGGCCAGCTCGTCCGCGGTCGCCTCCCGCACGGCCAGCCCCGGCGGACCCGCGGCCGCCGCCGTCTCGCGGTCGAGCGGCCGCACCAGCCGCAGGACGCGCTGGTTGGAGTAGGCGGCCTCCTTCAGCGCCGGGAGCAGCCCCTTCCAGCCCCGGAGCCGCCACAGGTTGATCGCGCCCTGGACCCGCAGCATGGTCAGATCAGCCGCTCGCGCAGGTGGCGCGCCACCGCGTAGGCCAGGCCGGGCTTCTCCGCCCGCAGGAGGCGCAGCCGCTCGCGCGTCGCCGGCGAGAGCGGCCGGCGCCGGCGCCACACCGCGGGCGCGCCGCGCAGGGCGTCGCGCCATCCCCGAAGATACGCCCGCAGGCCGCCGCCGCGCAGGGCGCCGAAGCCGACCAGGGCCGCGTCCTTCGCGATCGACGTCGCCGCGTCCAGCGGCCGGTGGTGGCGCAGCGCGATCCACACGCCGTTGCGCAGGAACGTGTAGTAGATCCGGTCCTTCGGCCGCGCCTCGGCCGAGACCACGTGGCGCACCGCGACCGCCGGCGTGTAGAGCAGGTCGTGGCCCGCCTCCAGCAGCCGCAGCGCGAGGTCGAGGCCCTCGTGGCCGAGGAACAGCTCGGGCCAGTAGCCGCCCACCGCCAGGAAGGCCGAGCGCCGCACCGCCGACGCGCCCTCCAGGACGTAGTCGGTGAGGAACTCCTGGCCGCTCCACGCCGCCGCGGCGCGCGGGTGGCACCAGTCGCGGTGCGACAGGCGGCCCTCCGCGTCCTGCACCTGGAAGTTCACGCAGGCGACCGAGGGGTGGGCGGCGAACCGCGCCACCGCGCGCGAGACCGCGAACGCGTCGGTGAGGAACACGTCGTTGTCGATCGTGACCACGATCTCGCCGCGCGCGGCGGCCACGCCCGCGTTGCGGGCCGCGCAGCCGACGTTCTCCGGGAGCCGCACCAGCCGCACCGACGGGAACTCCTCGGCCACCATCCGGCCGCTGCCGTCGCTGGACGCGTTGTCCACCACCAGGACCTCGAGCGCCGGGTAGCTCTGCTCCAGCGCGCGGGCCAGCGCCTGGCGCAGGGTGTCCTTCCGCTGGTAGTTGAGGACGGCGATCGTCACCAGGGGCGTGTCCACGCGCGCCTCAGTTCGGGATGCCGCGCCGCAGCCAGGGGCCGACGGCGTTGGCGACGGGCACGGGCAGCCGCCGCCACCAGGCGGTGCCCCACGAGAGCCGCTTCGCGTTCTGCGCCTCGAGCGAGCCCTCCGGCCAGTGCAGCCAGTGCAGCTGCACCGGCTGCGCGCCCCACTGGCGCTTGGCCTCGAACCCTCCCGAGTCGCGCGACGAGCGTCCGAAGTCCATCACGCGCTGGCCGGTGGCCACCCCGAACCGCATCACCTCCCAGTACAGGAACGGGTTGGGGCACTTGTCGAAGGCGCGCCGCAGCGAGGACACCCACGGCATCGAGATCATGCCGCCGTGGACCAGGAACAGCCCGGCCCCGATCGGCTCGCCACCGCCGCGCACGACCACGATGCGCGTCTGCTCGCCCAGCTCGGACATCACGGCGCGGAAGAAGGCGAGGCTGTGCACGGGCGAGCCCAGGTCGCGCATGTTGGTGGCGAACACGGTGAAGAACTCGGCGAGCGCCTCCGCGCCGTGGATCGAGGCCGTCAGGCCGTGCTTCTGCGCCTTGCGCACGCGATTGCGGCGCTCGGAGGGCAGCCGCTTCCAGAGCGCCTCCTCGCTCCTCCCCAGGTCCAGGTAGAGCGTCGCCTTCTCGCGCGAGGCGGGCAGCGGCGCCGCGATCTCGCGCGCGCAGCGCAGCGTGAGCGTGGTGCTCATGCGCAGCGCGAGATCGCGGGCGGCGAGCACGAGGGGCAGCTCCGCCTCGCGGAAACCGCCGACGCAGGGTCCCCCGTAGTCCATGAACGGCATGGAGACCAGGCTCGCGCCGAGCAGCCGGCTGCGCACCAGGGTGAGCGGGAGAACGCCGCGCAGCGCGCCGTCCTCGGTGGCCGCGAGCAGGAACGTGGGGTGGCCGTAGGCGTGCTGGTGGATGCGGCGCCAGCCGTGCAGGTGCATCACGGTGCCGTCCGCGGCGGCGCCCACGAACGCATCCCACTCCGCGGCCGGCCCGTTCCACTCCGCCACCCGCATCACGCGCGCCCTCCGCCCGGCAGCCAGGTCGCGAACGTGCGCCGGCGCGCGACCTGCACGAACGCGCCGGCCCCGGCCGCGCTCACCAGGCAGAAGTAGTACGGCACCGCGAGCAGCCGCGTCTTGATGCGCAGGCGCTCGGCCGCGGCGCCGGCGAGGGCGGTGGCATAGAAGGCGACCTGGCCGGCCAGCGCCGCCCGGTAGAGGGGATGCGCGTCGGCCAGGCGGAGGCTGGAGACGAGCAGCGCGGCCAGGAAGGCCGCGCTGGTCCAGCGCAGCAGGCGATGGGAGACCAGGAACCAGAGCACGCGCAGGCGGCCCGCCCTCACGAGCCCCGGAAGCTCCTGGGCGAGCAGACGCAGGCCCTGCGCCGCGATGCGGAGCTGCCGGCGGAACTCGCTGCCCCCGCCCACGCTGGGCGGCTCCAGCGTGAAGGCCTGGGGCTCGAACGCGCTGCGCCCCCCCGCCCGCGCGACCTGGATCGGGTGCATGAGGTCGTGCACCTCGTGCGGCGCCAGCTCGGCGTACAGGGCGCGCCGCAACGCGTAGAGCGCGCCGTCCGCGGCGGCCACGAAGCCCAGGGCGGCCTCGCGCTCCTTGAGGAACTGCTCGTAGCGCACGTAGGCGTTGGTGAGCACCCTGGTGGCGCCGGCGTGGGCCTCGGCGTAGAAGCCCTGCCCGCTCACCAGCCCCACCCGCGCGTCGGCGAAGGGCGCGGTCAACCGCGCGAGCGCGCCCGGCGCCAGCATCGCGTTGGCGTCGGTGAACACCAGCACCTCGCCGCGCGCCGCGCGCGCGCCGGCGTTGAGCGCGGCGTTCTTGCCCTGGCGCGGGCGCTGGGGCACGAGGCTGAGCCGCGGTTGGGCGGCGCGCGCCTCGTCCACGATCGCCTCCGTGGCGTCCGTCGAGCCGTCGGAGACCACGATCAGCTCGAGCGGCCCGGCATAGCCGTGCTCCAGGACGTTGCGGACCTTCGCCTCGATGCAGGCCTGCTCGTTGTAGGCGGCGACGATCACGGAGACGCTGGGCGGCGGCGCCTCGCCCGCCGGGCGCGACCGCTTCCGCGCGGCGAGGGCCAGCAGGGCGGGATAACCCAGGTAGGCGTAGACCAGCGCGACGGCGGCCGTCCAGAACGCCGCCTCGGTCATGCCGCGCTCCTCCGCTCCGGCTCGACCTCGAGCGCGCGCCGCGCCTGCTCGCGCGCCACCCGCTCGAGGGGGATGGTGAGGAACAGGACCAGCCAGAGGAACTTCTCGTATTGCGCGCTCAGGAAGAGGGCCGAGGCCGCGTAGCCGAGCAGCCCCGCGCGCACGGCGGCGGCGAGGTCCCGCAGCGACGGGTTGCCGGCGCGGAGGGCCAGCCGCGCGGACCGCCCGAGCGAGCGGAACGCGGCCACGAGCACCGCGCAGAACGCGGCGCAGGCCGGCAGCCCCAGCTCGGCCGCCAGCTCCAGGTAGGTGCTGTGGGCGATCTGCGCGGTGGCCGCGCCGTATTCGGCGCTGGCGGCCTTGAAGTTGCCGAGCCCGACCCCGAACAGCGGCTGGGCGCGGACCATGCGCAGGCCCACCACCACGATCTCGCTCCGGTGACGGTTGGACCCCTCGACGCCGGTGTCCTGCGCCAGCCCCAGCGTGGCCAGGGTGCGGTGCCCCACCGGGTTGGGCACGACCACGATCAGGATCAGCAGCGCGGCCAGCGCGGCGAGGCCGAGCGCCGGCCGGCGCGCCACCTTCACCGCGAGCAGCGCCAGCACCACGACCACGCCGACGAGCCCGCCGCGCGAGCCGCTGAGCGCGAGGGCGGCGAGCAGCGTCGCCAGCCCGAGGAGCCACCCGAGACGGCGGTCGAGCGAGCGCGCGCGCCGCCAGAACACGAAGGCGACCGGTACCGCCAGCAGGGTGGCGATCGCGGTGTAGTTCGGCTCGTTGAGGCCGATGCCGTAGCGCCCGTCGAACCGGATCATCTGTCGCACCGCGTACGGGAACACCGCGATCAGGATCAGCGCCATGGCGCGGAAGGCGCGCCAGACGTCGCGCTCGCGGCGGACGAACGAGAGCACGATGGGGGCGAACAGGACCAGCGAGAGCAGCCGGGTGCTGGAGCGCCCGACCGCGCCGCTGGCCAGCGCGGCGCAGGTGGTGAAGAACACGAACGCGGCGAAGGCACGCCCCTGCGCCGAGGCGAAGAACCCGAGCCGCGCCTGCCCGGACACCAGGCGCAGGGTGGCCCAGGCCACGCCGATCACGCCGAGCACCTTGATCACGCGGATGTCGGGGACGCCGAGGAAGCTGTCCGCCAGGCGCAGGTACGGCGTGTCCTCGAACGGCATCAGCGCGATGATCGTGACCAGCAGCCACATGGCTCTAGCCCGCGGAGGCCGCGCGGGGCCAGGCCGCCGCGCCCTCTTCGCGCCGCCCCCACTCGAAGTCCGCGAGCAGCCGCGGGAGCACGCCGGTCAGGTGCCGCACCGCGGGCCCGCGCTCGCTCGACAGGAAGACGGCGGCCGCGTGCGGGTCCTCGTGCGGGTGGAACCCGTGCATGCCCTCGAGCTGGACGCGGCCCATGTCGCTGGGGCTGATGGTGAGCCCGGGCTTCATCACGAAGACGAGCTGGCCGTAGCGGTCGTCCTCGAACGCGAGCCCGAGCGCCGCCATCTCCCGCTGGTCGAGGAGCCGCCCGTAGGGCAGGGCGCCGAGCAGCTCGCGCAGCCTGCGCTGCGCCGCCGGGGCGTCGGCCCAGAAGCGCGCCATCGTGGAGTCGTAGGCCGGCAGGTAGTCCTGCGGGATCCGGAGGCCCAGCCGCGCCACCTCCCCCATCAGGTCGCGCCCGCCCTCGACCCGGGTCATCCCGTGGTCCGAGAAGAGGTGCATCCGCGCCGACCCCCAGCGCGCGCGCGCCGCCGCGTACACGCGGCGCAGGCGCTCCGCGTACCAGGCCAGCCGCTCCGTGACGCCCTTCTCGTCGGTGATGGAGAGGTGAAGGTGGAGGTCGAGCCCCGCGAGGTAGAGGAAATACGTGCGCGCGGGCGACTCCTTGAGGCGGAGCGGGACCAGGTCCAGGATCTGCTCGTCGGTGTGGCGGTGGTAGTTGAAGCACTCGTACGGCTCGCCCTGCGCCTCCATCCGGTCGAACAGCGAGGGGGCGTCCGCGATTCCGCCCGGCCGGTAGATGTCGGTGGTCTCGCAGATGTCGTAGAAGCGCATCCGGTCCACGGGAAGGTTGTAGATCGCGAAGTAGCCCGTGTAGCCGGACAGCCGCCGCGACACCTCGGCGACCCCGCGGCGCACCACCCGGTTCTCGCGCAGCGCGCGGGGCAGCCGTCCGAGCGGCCCCGTCCACCGGAACGGCGACGTGCGCGGCGAGCGGTAGAACAGGTTCCAGTGCCCGTGCACCGCGGGCGTGACGCCGGTGAGCAGGGTCGGGATCGCCCCCGAGGAGTACCCGAGGATGGTCTCCACCGGATGGCGGTCCGGCAGCAGGTCGTCGAGGAAGGGCCGCTCGCGCAGGACCTCCCACCCCAGCCCGTCCATCAGCACGAAGATCGAGGCCCCGTCGCGCATCGTGCTCAGTTGTTCCGGACCAGCCAGCGCCACAGCTCCGCGGCGTCGCGTCCCCCGGTCGCCTCGGAGCTGGGCACGGGAAGCAGCGCGGCCGCGCGCCGCCGCAGCTCGGGCCGGCCGGCGAACTCCGCCTCGCAGCAGAGCAGCGCGGCCGCGTAGGCCAGCCCGTGCGGGCTCCCGCGCCACGCCGCGCGCGCCAGGCGCCACGGGGCGGGGCGGCCGGCCGGGCGCAGCGGGTGCGTCCAGTACTTGACCCAGCGGCGGGCGCGCTCGCGCAGCGGCTCGCGCGCGAGGTAGGCGGCCACGAGGTCTGCGAACGAGGCCCCC
>DATBIZ010000082.1:0-20051 GCA_036556645.1 Vicinamibacteria bacterium
GGAGCGGCGCATCGAGCGGCTGGTGAACCCCGCGCTCTCGGACCTGCCCGCGTTCCTCACGCGCGAGGGCGGGCTCAATTCCGGCCTGATGCTGGCGCAGGTGACCGCGGCGGCCCTGGCCTCAGAGAACAAGGTCCTGGCCCACCCGGCCAGCGTGGACTCGATCCCCACCTCCGCCAACAAGGAAGACCACGTCTCGATGGGCGCCACCGCGGCCTGGAAGGCCGCGCGCGCGGTGGCCAACACGCGGCGGATCCTGGCCGTGGAGGCGATCGCCGCCTGCCAGGCCCTCGAATTCCACCGGCCCCTCTCCACCTCGGCTCCGCTGCAGGCGGCCCATCGCCTGCTCCGCTCGGCCATTCCCGCCCTGGAGCGGGACCGCGTGCTCGCGCCGGACATCGAGCGGGCGGCCGGGATGGTCCGCGAGGGCCTCCTCGCCGCCGAGGCCGCCTCGGTCTGCGGTACGCTGGAGTGAGAGGAGGCCCCGCGATGCGTACCCCGTCCACCCCGCAACGCCCGTCCTGGCTGCCCGGCGCCACCGTCCTCGCGGTGGCGGCCGCGTGCGGACTGGCCCTCGGGCTCGCGCTCGGCGCGCGCGCCTGGCCCCTCTACCTCGGCCTCGTCCTCGGCTCCGTGTTCGCGGCCGGCTGGGCCGAGGAGGTGTGGGCCCGCCACCGCGCGCCGGCGCCCCGGCGCAGCCGGGCCAAGCTCAAGGTGATCCAGGGCGGCAAACACGACTACGACCTCGCCGACGACGACTCCACCGACACCCAGCGGTACCTGATGTGAGGCCGGGGGCTACCGAGAGCGGCCACCGGGTCATCCGAGCGCCGCGCGGTAGCCAGCTTTCCTGCAAGGGCTGGCCGCAGGAGGCCGCCCTCCGGATGCTGATGAACAACCTCGATCCGGAGGTGGCCGAGCGCCCGGACGACCTGGTCGTCTACGGCGGCATCGGCAAGGCCGCGAGGAACTGGGAGTGCTTCGAGGCGATCGTCCGCGCGCTGCGCGGCCTCGAGGCCGACGAGACGCTGCTCGTCCAGTCCGGCAAGCCGGTCGGCGTCTTCCGCACCCACGCCGACGCCCCGCGCGTGCTGATCGCGAACTCGCTGCTCGTGCCCGCCTGGGCGACCTGGGAGCATTTCCACGAGCTCGACCGCAAGGGCCTGATGATGTACGGCCAGATGACGGCCGGGTCGTGGATCTACATCGGGACGCAGGGGATCCTGCAGGGCACCTACGAGACGTTCGCGGAGGCGGCGCGCCGGCACTTCGGGGGGACGCTGCGCGGCCGGCTGGTGGTCACCGCCGGGCTGGGCGGGATGGGCGGCGCGCAGCCCCTGGCCGCGACCATGAACGAGGGCGTGATCGTGGTGGTCGAGGTGGACGCGCGCCGCATCCAGCGGCGGCTCGACACGCGCTACCTGGACCGGCGCGCGGACACCCTGGACGAGGCGCTCGCGCTGGCCTCCGCGGCGCGCGCGGAGGGGAGCGCGCTGTCGATCGGCCTGCTCGGCAACGCGGCCGACGTGATCCCCGGGCTGGCGCGGCGCGGCGTGGTGCCGGATCTCCTCACCGACCAGACCAGCGCGCACGACCCGCTCCACGGGTACGTGCCGAACGGGATGACGCTCTCGGGGGCGGAAGCCTTGCGCGCGAACGATCCCGCCCGCTACGTGGCGGAGGCCGAGCGCAGCATGGCCGAGCACGTGCGCGGGATGCTGGAGCTGATGCGACGCGGCGCGGTCACGTTCGACTACGGCAACAACATCCGCGCGCACGCGAAGAAGGCCGGGGTGGCGGACGCGTTCGACTTCCCCGGCTTCGTGCCCGCCTACCTCCGCCCGCTGTTCTGCGAGGGCAAGGGCCCGTTCCGCTGGGCCATGCTCTCCGGCGACCTCGACGACCTGCACGTGACCGACGAGGCGGTGCTGCGCACGTTCCCGGAGGACAAGGCCCTGCACCGCTGGATCACGCTCGCGCGCGAGCGCGTGAAGCCGCAGGGGCTGCCCGCGCGGATCTGCTGGCTCGGCTACGGCGAACGCGCGAAGATGGGCCTCGTGTTCAACCGGCTGGTGCGCACGGGCGCGGTGAAGGCGCCCATCGTCATCGGGCGCGACCACCTCGACGCGGGCTCGGTGGCCTCGCCCTACCGCGAGACCGAGGGGATGCGGGACGGCTCGGACGCGGTGGCCGACTGGCCGATCCTCAACGCGCTGCTCAACGCGGTGTCCGGCGCGACCTGGGTGTCCGTGCACCACGGCGGCGGCGTGGGCATGGGCTACTCGATCCACGCGGGCATGGTGGTGGTCGCGGACGGCAGCGAGGCCGCCGACGCGCGGCTGCAGCGCGTGTTGACCACCGACCCCGGCACCGGCGTGATGCGCCACGCGGACGCGGGCTACGAGCGCGCGGTGCAGGTCGCGCGCGAGCGCGGCGTGCGCCTGCCGATGCTCGGCGATTGACGTTGGCCAGCCGGCGGCCCCACGTCGAGCGCGCGGCACTCCGGCGCGCGGTCGTGGACCGCGCGTCCGCGCCCGGACCGCTGCTCGTGGCCGGTCCGCCGGGATCGGGCAAGACCACCCTGCTGCTCGAAGCCCACGACGCGCTCGCGACCGCGGGCTGGCAGCCCGTCACCCTGGACCTGATGGGCGCGGCGTCTTCGCCGGAGCGCTTCGTCCTGGCCGCGCTGGCCGCGATGCCCGCGAGCCTGTTCGGCGCGCGGCTGGCCGAGGCCACCGCGATCCGGCGCCTCGCCGCGCAGGGCAAGAAGGGCGCCGCGCCCGCGGTCGAGGCGCTCTTCGCGCTGTGGTCGTCCTTGCACGAGGCCGGCGGACGGCCCGTCGCGCTGCTCTTCGACGAGGCCACGGAGATCCGCTCGCTGGCCTACTTCGCGGGGCTGCGCGAGGTGGACCGGCTCTTCGGGGCGGCCATGGCGCGCCGGCGCCGAGGGACGATCCTGACGACGTCCTATCCGACCCAGGCGCGGCGGCGGTGGCCGGCCTGGGAGACGCTCCCCCTGCCGCCGCTCCTGCCCGCCGAGGTCACGGCGCTCGCACGCGACGTGCGCGCGGACCCGGACGCGCTCGCGCGCGCCTGCGGCGGCTCGCCGCGCTACCTGCACGCGCTGTGGGACGCGCTCGATCGCGGCGAGGGGATCGAGGACGCGTGGGCGGAGGAGATGCGCCTGGGCGGGCGGCTGGAGCAGGCGGCGCGCCAGACCTACGAGACCCTGCTGCTGCGCAGCCGCGGCTACGGGATGTCGAAGGCGCTGCTCGGCGCGGTGGCCGAGGACGAGGGGCTGAACCTGACCGCGCTGGTCGGGCGCATCGGCCGCAGCCCCGGCGCGGTGCGCGATTACCTCGGCTGGCTGCTCGGCGTGGACGTGCTGCGCGTGGCGCGCAAGCGCTACTTCTTCGTGGATCCGGTCGTGCGCTGGTGGGTGCGGCTGCACGCGCGCGGGACGGCGGCGCGGGAGGCGGAGATCGCGGCCGCGGCGCGCGAGGTGATCCATCCGGCGGTCGAGAGCGAGGCCGCCGCGGGCGAGCCGGCCACCACCGCCTCGGCGCCAGGGCCGACGCCCGCCCTGCCGCGCGCGGACACGCTGATGGAGATCGACTAGCCCGACCGGCCGCGCCGGCACCACCGGGAAGTCCGGTGCACGAAATTTTGCTTGATGCGCCTCCGGGGACCGTGATATAGGAGCCGCCGTCCCTCCATTTTGTATACAGTTTCTTGCACGATGCCTGCTGGGCCGGGCCTCCAACCCGATCCGCCTGGACCACAGGACCCTGAGCTCTCGCAGTTCATCGGGCTGTCGCCGGCGTTCGCCCATGCGCGCGCCCTGATCCGCAGGTTCGCCGGTTGCACCGCGACCATCCTTCTCCAGGGCGAAACGGGGACCGGCAAGGAGCTGGCCGCTCGCGCGATCCACTACCTGAGCGACCGCCAGGGTTTCCCGTTCATCCCCGTCAACTGCGGCGCGCTGCCCGACTCGCTCGTGGAGAACGAGCTGTTCGGCCACGTGCGGGGCGCGTTCACCGACGCGCGTGACACGCAGGCGGGCCTGGTCGCCACGGCGGAGGGCGGCACGCTCTTCCTGGACGAGATCGAGGCCCTCTCACCGAAGGCGCAGGTGGTGCTGCTGCGCTTCCTGCAGGACCGGACGTACCGCCCGCTGGGCGCTCGGGCGCCGTGCCTCAGCAACGTCCGCATCGTGGCCGCCAGCAACGCCGCCCTGGCCGACCTCGTGAAGTCGGGGATGTTCCGTCAGGACCTCCTGTACCGGCTCGCCGTCCTCGCGATCCACCTGCCGCCCCTGCGCGAGAGGCCCGGCGACGCGATCCTGCTCGCCAGGCACTTCATCGCCCACTTCGCGCGACAGTACAAGCGTCCCGCGGCCGAGCTGACGCCCGCGTCGATGGAAGCGCTCGATGCCTACACCTGGCCGGGCAACGTGCGGGAGCTGGAGACGCTGATCCACCGCGCGTTCCTGCTCGCGGACGGAGCCGCGCTGGAGATCCGGCCGCCCACGGCTGCGGGTCCGGCGCCCACCGCTTCGGAGGGCGGGCGGGCAGCGGGGCACTTCCCTTTCGAGCTGGGCTTCCGGCGGGCCAAGGCGATGGTGGTCGCGGAGTTCGAGCGCGAGTTCGTGGTGCGCGCGCTGGCCACGAGCGGCGGCAACGTCTCCGCGGCGGCGCGCCTGATCGGCAAGGAACGGCGCGCCTTCGGGCGCCTGTTGAGGAAGTACAGCATCGACCGCG
Organism: Vicinamibacteria bacterium; assembly: GCA_036556645.1. Taxonomy (GTDB): domain Bacteria; phylum Acidobacteriota; class Vicinamibacteria; order Fen-336; family Fen-336; genus DATKEG01. Next base: position 4,761 of record DATBIZ010000082.1, read on the forward strand.
CCGCCTTCTGTTGACGGCCATGGTACGAAGGCAGAGCAGGAACCGATGAAGCGCGCGCAGGTTGCCGCAGCCAGGCCGACCCGGCCGTCCTCGCGCGTGGCCCCCCGCGCCGGCGCCGATCGTCACGCGCGCCCGGACCCCGGGCGCGTCCCGGCGAACAACCAGGCGGTCCTGCGTGCGATCCGGCTCGCGGCCAAGGCACCCGGCGGCGTCGGCCCGCCCGGGCAGGCGCCGGCCGAGGTGGCGGCGACGATCCGCCAGCCGGGCGAAACCTTGCCGGGAGCGGTGCGTGAGCGGATGGAGCGCCGACTGGGCGGGCTGCCCGACGACGTACGCATCCATCGCGATGCCGCCGCCGCGTCTTCCGCCCGCCAGGTGGCAGCGCGCGCCTACACCGTGGGCGCCCACGTGGTCTTCGCGGAGGGGGCCTTCGCGGCCGGAACGGCGGCCGGCGACGACCTCCTCGCGCACGAGCTCACGCACGTGCGACAGCAGCGGGGAGCGCCGTTCCCGCCGACGCTGCGCGTCGGCCGGCCCGACGACGGCTTCGAGGGCGAGGCGCGCGGCCACGACGCGGGGCCCACGCGCGTCGCCGAGGCGCTCGTGCAGCGCACGGAAGCCGCGGACACGCTCATCTCCGCGAACACCTCCTGGGGCGACCTGGACGAGGCCGCGCTGGGACGGCAGCTCCGGGTCCGCGCCGTCGCCGGCGAGACGCAGTTCGTCCGCGACGTCCTCGACGCGCTCTCGAGCACCGACCGCGACGACGTGGCCTACGAGACCTCCCACGCCTGCGCGGACGAAGAGCTGGCCACGATCGCCAACGCGGCGGACGGCCGGCGGCTGCTCGACCGGCTCTACGACGAGATCACCTCCGGCAGCGTCTCCAGCGAAGAAGCCGAGGAGGCGGAGCGCCTGCTGCGCATCAAGGCCAACCGCATCACGCCCGAAGACTTCGAGGCGGGCATCCTCACCGCGAAGGTCTTCCCGTTCCGCTTGCCCGGCCTGACCGTGCTCAGCGACGCCCCGATCAGCGCCCAACCCAGGAGCGGAGGAAGGATCTGGGTGAAGCAGCCCGTGCGGGTCCTGGGCACCTCGGAGTTCCGGGACGAGACCCGCACCCTGCCCACCCGCGTGTTCATCGGAGGCATCGAGATCCCCGAGAACGAGGTGGTGGGCGTGAAGCTGTACGACCAGGGCGGCACCGTCATCTACCGCCCCGCGCTGTACCTCGTTCAACTGAGCAACGAGACGACGACCACGGTCATGACCAAGATCGGCGAGGCCGCGGCCATCGGGCTCACCCTGGGCGGAGGCTCCCTGCTGGCGGGAGCGGGCGAGGCGACGCTGTTCGCCCGCGCCCTGCTCGTGGCCGACCGCATCGCGTTCGCGCTCAGCGTCGCGACCTCGATCCTGCGCGAGCACCGCGGATGGATCATCTCCCGCTTCGGCGACCGCGGCCGCAACTTCGTGACCGCGGTGGACCGGGTCAACAGCGTCCTGGCCATCTACGGCCTCGCCCGCACCGCGGTGGGCGCGGTGCAGACGGTCAGTGCGCTACGCAGCGCCTACAACGAATGGACGGCCGCCCGTTCCGCCATCGCGCTGGCCGAGAGCGAGGCCGCCGTCGTGGACGACCTCGCCAACAGCACCGACGACCTCCTGCGCGAGATGGACGACCTGAGCAACGTCGTTCCCCTCCGGCCGGCCGGCGCCACCGGCACGGGCACCGGAGGCACGACCACGGCCGCGGGCGGAGGCCCGCCCGTTTCCGGACGCACCACCGCGTCCGGCTCTGCCTTCGAGGGGACGGGGGCGCTCGACCTCCGCGCCCGGCCCAGCGTGGTTCCGGTGCGCGAGGTGACTCCGGCACCCGTCGGTGAGCCGGCCACCGTCCTTCCCTTCCCGACCCCGGCCGTGGAGCCGCCGGTGACGGCTCCGCTCGCCGCGCTGGGACCGACGACGCCGCCCACATCGGTGCCGCTTCCCCCCGTGCTTCCCTCGACGGCGAGCCTCGCCGCGCCCGCGACCGCGGCGCAACCCGCCCCTCAGCCCGCTCACGGCCAGCCCAGCTCGGGCCCTTTCCCGATCTTCTGGCCGAGCCTTCTGCCGCTGGTCGGCCTCAACGGCGTCCCGATCGTCAGCATCGGCACGACCACCATCCGCTGGAACAACCCTCGCGGCACGAGCGTCACCACGAGCGAGCAGATCCGCGTGCGGCGCCACGTCATCGCCGCGAATCCCGCGACGTACCCGCCGGGAACGCACGAGGCCCACCACGTGATGCCGTTGTCCTTCAACGGCCTCGACGTCTTTCCGAACGTGGTCCCCTGGCCGCACGCCCAGCACCAGTCGCAACATTGGCGGCTGCAGCATCAGCCGCAGCTCGCGGGCCGCGTCTGGCAGTCCCCGGCGGGGCCCGTCGTCCTCGGGCCCTATGTCTACGGATTCTTCGGCGTCGCCGGCCACCCGATGGGCACGCCGTACGTCGTCGCGGGCTTCAAGTAGGTCCGACCCATGGCCGAGCCCCTTTCCCTGGAGCACGCGCTCGCACGGGCGGCCAAGGCCCTCTCCGTCGTCTACAGCCCGCAAGCGCTGCCTCCCGCCACGCGTCTTCCCGCGGCCGCCGACTTCGAGGCCGTGGCCCGAGAGGTCGCATCCGGAGGCGAGCCGGTCGCGGCGGCGCTGGCCGAGGCGCTGGCGCGTCCGGAGCTTCGCCTCGCCGCCGGTCGCCTGCTCGCATCGCGCGGGGACGTCGCCAGCCTCCACGCGCTGCTCGCCGCCACCCGGCTGCCGGACGTCGTCGCCTCGGAGACCGCCGCGCGGGCGCTGATGCAGCTCGAGGCGTCGCCCGACGTCGCCGACGTCCTCGTGGCCGAGCTTCGGGCGCGGCCGGCCCCTCGCCTTCGACAGCCGATGCTCTACGCGCTTCTCTCCCTGGCTGACCCGGACCTGGTGCCTCGGCTCGAGGCGCTCTGGCCCGAACTCTCGGCGGCCGACCGCGTGCTGTGTCTGGAGGGGATCGCCGCGCGCGGCGGCCCCGAGAGCCTCCAGCTCCTGCGGCGAGCCGCCCGGGAACGCGAAGCGAAGGTCGCGGTGGAGGCGGCGACGGGCCTGTGCGTGCGCGGCCAACACGAAGCCCTGGAACGTCTGCTCGCGGGCGCCGCGGCAAGGGCGGCGCCCGTGCGGCAGCAGGCGGTCTTCGGCCTGGGGCGCGTCTCCTCGGGCGAAGGCGTGGACGGCGTCCTCCGGGCGCTGGCGGACGCCGCGCCCCTGGTCCGGATGTCCGCGCTGCTCTCCGCCGTCTTCCTCAACGAGGCCCGGCTCCACCCTCGCATCCAGGCCCTGGTCACCGACCCCCGGCCCGACGTGAAGCACCAGGCTTTGGCGGTGCTGCCGGAGGTCCTCGGGCGGTCCGGATCCGTGGCGGCGGAGGTGCCGGCGGGCGCGCGCCTGTTCCGCGGGCGGCCGGCACGGCTCGAGGACTACCTCGAGCTGCTGCCGCACCCGACCTTCGGCGTCTACGCGGCTCTGCAGTTGTCGTCGGCGACCGGAGAGCCGACCGACTTCGCGCCCGGCAAGGACCTGGTCTACAACCTCGAGGCGATCGAGCGCTGGACGGCGGTTCTCGGCGCGTCGGCCTCTCGGCGCCGCGCGGGAGCGTGGTACTTCCACGGCCGCGAGCTGGCGCCGCCTCCGTCGGCGGACCGACCGGCTTCCTGATCGAGGTCCCACCGGGACGGATCGCGCCCGGGTGGGTCGCCGCCGACCCGCCGCTCGCGACTCGCCAGCGCGCGCGATCGCCGAGGCAAAGACGCGAGCTGGGCCCGTTTGGGCCCAGCTCCCGCGCGCCGCCGACGTGGATGCCGCGTGCGTTCAGCGTCTTCCGGCCACCGGCGTCGTGGCACCGGGATTGCCATCCTTCGCGACGTCCGCGTCGGCGAGATGGCGAGCCGCGACGAAACCGTGCGTGAGATAGCGCTGCACATCGAGAGCTACCTCTCTCGCCATCAGGAAGGCGCGGACAGCCCGGAAGGGATCCGGAGCTTCTGGCTCCCGGCGCACCTGCGCTCGGAGCCGCTGGAGTGGGTGGTGGCGGCGCTGGAGCGTCTTCAGGCGCGGGGCCTGGTCGTGAAGACCGACATCGAGCCCTCGGGCTCCATCTACTCGCGCGCGAACCGGGCCCGAGTGCATTGAGCGCATCCTGACCATGTACACGAGCCTGGTCGCCACCAGCGAGACGCTGCGGCAGTTGATCGAGGACAGCATGGCCGCCGACATCGGCCCGGGCGGGCTCGCGAACTTCTTCGCCCAGGCCAGCCGCGTCGTCTCGCTGGCGACGCCCGAGGAGATGGCCGGCCGGCAACAGGGCTTGTCGCTGTGGCTCTACCGCGTGGTGCGCGACGAGCATCGGCTGAACGATCCGCCGGTCCTGCGGCCCCAGCCGACCGGGCGCGTGGACCTGGTGCCCCCGCCGCTGCCTCTGCGCCTGCACTACCTGGTCACCCCGCTCACGCGCAACAGCCCGGACACCGAGCAGCGGATCCTCGGCCGGGTGCTCCAGCTCTTCCACTCGCGGCCGATCGTGTCGGGGGCCGCCCTGCGGGGAGACCTGGCCGGCACGGACGCGGAGATCCACGTTCGGCTGGAAGCGCTGTCGCTCGAGGAGATCACCCGCGTCTGGGAGGCGCTCGAGGGCTCCTACCAGCTCTCGGTCTCCTACGAGGTGTCGCTGGCCCGCATCGAGAGCGTCGAGCAGCCGCTACGCGCCTCCCTGGTGGAGTCGGCGCATCCCGACCTGGCGCTGATCGCCGAGCGGAGGCCCTGAGATGGCGCGCCGCACCGTCACCGCGGGTCCGCTCACCTACGTGGTCGCCGACGAGGATCCCGCCGCGCTCGACCTGCGGTGGTGGGCGGTGCTGCGCACGCGGGTGGTGGACGAGCTCACGGGCGCGCCTCCCAACGCCCCGGTCCGGATCGTCACGGACACGCCGAAGTGCCGGCCCCGCGCGGCCGCGAACGGCGTGTGCGGGCTGGTGGCCCGGCCCCGCGACGTTTCTCCGGCGTTGCTCGACCGGAACGGCCTGCGCGCGGAGATCGAGGTGCCGGGCTACCTCTCGTTGCCCCTCACCGCGGCGATCGACGCGGCGCGCCGGAGCCTGCCGGGAGGAGCGACGCTGGGCGACCCGTTCCTCACGATGGCGCCGGCGGAGCCTCCGATCCGCCGGCAGTTCCGGCCCGGCCGCGGCGTGCTGATGCGGCGCACGGTGCCCGACGATCCCGACGAGTTCACGCGCGTTCGCGAGGTCGCCGGCGTCGTTCCCGACGACCAGGTCCCGCTGGAGCAGCCGGTGCGTACGACGCGGGGCATCTCGCCGATGACCGGTGTGCCCATCGTCCTGGCCGACCAGCTCCTCCATCACGCGTCGCCGGCGCGGCTGACGGGCCGGGCCCGGAGGCAGATCCTGGCCGGCAGCGCGCCGACCGCGGCACCCGCAACGCGCCTCGGCATCAGCGGCGTCTGGTGGACCAACGCCGAGGTCCGGGCCAACACGAACCCGCCCCATCCTCCGGACTTCGTTTCGCTCAGCGCGCCGCTCTCCTTCGCCCACGCACGGGGGGCGACGGTCGAGGACTGCACGCTGACTCCGGACGGAGTGCCCCGCGGCCTCACGGACGCGGCGCATCGGGGCGACACCGTCGTGTCGGTGCGGCCGTGGAACGCGTTGAACGCGGCCGGCGGCGACGTGCTGGAGCTGGACCGCGCGCCCTCCGCGGAACGCGAGCTCGTGGTCACCGCTCCCTTCACGCCGCCGTCGAGCGCGGCGGCCCCGGCGGCGGTGCCGCTCCGCGCGCGCCTTGCCTTCCCTCACCGCGTTGGCACCGCGGTGGCGCTCGTCGCCGTCGCGACCGCTCCGCTCGGGACGGTGGGCCGGGAGGCGCAGGCGGGAGACCTCGTGCTCTTCGGCGCGGGCCTGGCCGGCGCCGCGACCGAAAGCGTCGTCCGGCTCGAAGGCGCCACGGCGACCTCCGAGCTGCGCTACGCGCGCCGGCCGCCGGTCTTCGCGGCCGGCTTCTCGCACCGCGTGACCGTCGACCCGGACGGCCGCTTCGAGCTGCCGCCCCTCGCCCGCGTCGCCCAGGTCCGCATCCACGCCGAACACAACAACCAGGCCGTCCCGCCGGACGTCGACTTCGCGCCCGATTACCGCGGCGACAACCAGCTCCAGATCCTGTTCACGCCCTGAAGGAGAGCCTGCGATGCCCGAATACCTGGCCCCCGGCGTCTACGTGGAGGAAGTCGACACCGGCTCGAAACCCATCGAAGGCGTCAGCACCAGCACCGCCGGGATGATCGGCGTCACCGAGCGGGGACCGGTGAACGTCCCCATGCTCGTCACCAGCGCGGGAGAGTACCGGCGGGTGTTCGGCGACCTGCTGAACCCGGCGCTCTACGGCGAGCACCGCTTCCTGCCGCACGCCGTCGAAGGGTTCTTCACCAACTCGGGAAAGCGCGTGTACGTGACGCGCGTCCTGGAGCCGGGAGCGGCGATCGCGGCGTCACGCAACCTCGTCGCCCCCGACGCGGCCCCGCCCACGACGCAGCTCGCGCGGGGAGCGGCCGCCGGCGCGACGACCGTCATCGCCCTCGACAACCCCGGTTTCGCCATCGGAAACACGGTCCAGATCGGCGATGGGGCCGGCGTCGAGTTCCGGCGGATCAACGCGGCGCCGGCCGCTGCCAACGCGGTCGCGGTCAACCATCCGTTGTCCACCGGCCACGCGAACCCGCAGGTCGTCCAGGTGATCACCCTGACCGCGGTCGGGGGACCGACCACGCTGGCGGCCGACGTCGCCGCCGGGAGCAACGTCATCCTGGTGGCGAGCGAGGTAGGGATGGCGCAGCACCACGTCCTCACCCTCGGCGCCGGCGCGGAGCTGGAGCACGCCTCCATCGACATCGTCGGCGCGGCGGCGCCGGGCGGAACCCCGATCACGCTGCGGCGGCCGCTGCTCCTGGCCCACACGGCCGGCGCGGGCACGCCGATCCAGACGAACACGGCCGCCGCCGCCGCGGCCGGCGTCAACCTGCGCCCGGTCGACGCCGCCCGGCCCTCACAGGCCGGCGACACCCTGCTGCTCACGGCGACCGCCGCCGGCGCATTCGCCGCGGGCGACCTGGCCGGTGTGTCCACGCCGGGAGGCGGCGGGGACTTCGATCCGACCCAGCCGGACGTGGAGGTACGCGTCGTCAGCGCGCTCACCCGCGTCACGCTCGAGCAGGCCGCCTCGGCCGACTACCCACGCGGCTCCCGGGTGGAGCGCATCACGCTGAACCGGACCGGGCCCTGGAACCTCACCGAGAGTGTTCCGGCGGGAGGCACGGTCGTGTCCGTTTCGAACCGTACCAACTTCGCCCTGACGCCGGCCGTGCCCATCAACGACATCCTGGAGGTCGGCCTGGCCCTCGAGCGCGAATTCGCGGAGGTCGCGGCCCTCCCCGCCACCCTGCCCGCGCCGAACCCCGGGCGGGTCGTGTTGCGCAGCCCGCTGCGCCTGGCCCACGCGACCGCCACGCCGGCGCCCCCGATCGTCTGGCGCCGCCGCGTCACCGGCGTCACCCACGCGACGGTGCTGGCGGCGGACACCGCTCGTGGCGCGCCGACGCTCGTGCTCGCGGGCGCCGCCGGCCTGGCGGTCGGAGACTTCATCCGCGTCACGACACCCGCGGGAGCGCGCTTCTACCACGCGCTGGCGGCGGCCCCCCCGCCGGCCGGCCTCACTCCCCAGGTCCTCACGCTCGATGCGGGCCTCGCCACCGCCCAGAGCGCGTCCGCCCTCGTGGTCACGCGGGTCCCGATGATGGAGGTGCGGGCGCTGGACGCCGGGCAATGGGGCAACCGCCTCCGGGTGGGGATGGAGCTGCAGGACGCGCTGCTGACGACCAGCGTGCGGGGAAATCCGCCCAGCACCACCACGCTGCGCTTGGCCTCCGCGGCCGGCGTCGAGGTGGGCACCGAGCTGGAGATCGTGGACGGCGCGAACCCGGCCAACACGGTCCGCGTGAAGGTGAACCACATCGACCGCCAGAACGATTCCCTCGTCACCCTCGAGGCCACCACCGTCCTGCCGGTCTGGGTGACGGGCGCGCCGCCCGCGTCCCGGGTGAGGAGCATCGAGTACCGCTTCGTCGTGGACCTGCTCCGCCAGCCGGACCCCGCCAACCCCCTCCGCGACTCGGTCGCCATCGACCGGGAGGTGTTCGCGAACCTGTCGCTCGACGCGCGCCACAGCCGCTACTTCCAGCGCGTGATCGGCTGTACCTGGGACTTGACGAACCCCGCGGTGACCGTGGACGACACGCCGCCCGCCGGCCGCCCGCTCCGCCGCGCCGACCGCCGCTCGGAGGGCGAGTCGAACTACATCCGCGTGAGGGACCTGGCGCCGACCAACGGCTGGCGCCCGGGCCCCGTGGCGAGCTACGAGCAGCGGGCCGACGGCACCCGGCGGCTGATCCTGCTGCCGCTGGTGCGCGGCGACGACCAGCTCGGCGCGTTCCTGGCCGCCGACCGCACCTACATCGGCAACGACAACACGGACCCCGAGCTGCGGACGGGACTGTTCACGCTGCGGAACATCGAGGAGGTCAGCATCGTGGCCGCGCCGGGACGCACGTCCACCAGCATGCAGGGCGCGCTGATCAACCACTGCGAGCTGATGCGCTACCGGTTCGCGGTGCTCGACGGCAGCCCGCCGCCGGCGGACGCGATGGCCGACGTCCAGGCGCAGCGCCAGCAGTTCGACACCAAGTACGCCGCGCTCTACCACCCCTGGCTGCTGATCCCGGACCCGTATCCGCTGACGGCCGGCACGGTGCCGGAGTACCCGATCCCGCCCTCGGGGCACATGCTCGGGATCTACGCCCGCACGGACGTGGAGCGCGGCGTCCACAAGGCGCCGGCCAACGAGGTGGTCCGCGGCGTGGTCGGGCTGCAGCGGCTCCTGAACAAGGAGCAGCACGACATCCTCAACCCCTACCCCGTGAACATCAACGTGATCCGCGACTTCCGGCCCAACAACCGCGGCATCCGCATCTACGGCGGCCGCGTCATCACGAGCGACTCGGACTGGAAGTACGTGAACGTGCGCCGGCTCATCATCTTTATAGAGGCCTCCATCGACCGGGGCCTGCAGTGGGTCGTCTTCGAGCCGAATGCGGACCCGCTCTGGGCCCGGGTGCGCCGGGCGATCTCCAACTTCCTGACCCTGCTCTGGCGCAACGGGGCCCTCGAGGGCACCCGGCCCGAGGAGGCCTACTTCGTCAAGTGCGACCGCACCACGATGACCCAGACGGACATCGACCAGGGCAGGCTCATCTGTCTCGTCGGAGTGGCGCCGGTCAAGCCGGCCGAGTTCGTGATCGTGCGCATCGGGCTGTGGACGGCGCACGCCGAGGAGTGAAGGGCACTCAGGAGGGACCGTGGCAAACGACAAGCGCGACGATCCGTATCGTGGATACAACTTTGTATTGGAGATCGACAACGTCCCGAAGGGCGCCTTCTCGGAGGTCGGCGGGCTCACCGCGGACGGCGACTCCGTCGATTACCGGGAGGGGACCGACCTCCAGGCGAACGTGCGCAAGCTGGTCGGCCTGCGCAAGTACACGAACCTCACGCTCAAGCGCGGCTACACCCAGGACAAGGCGCTGTGGCAGTGGTACGTCAACATCGTCAACGGCATCCCCGACCGCCGCAACGTGACGATCGTGCTCCTGAACGAGCGCCGCGAGGCCGTGCTGCGCTGGCACGCGGAGAACGCCTGGATCAACAAGATCGAGGGTCCCATGCTCAAGGCCGCGAGCAACGACGTGGTCATGGAGTCGGTGGACCTGGTGCACGAAGGCCTGACGCTGGAGATGTAGGACGTCCCCCGGCACGCCCATGCGGATATTCGACACGCCGCGCGTCTACTTCGAGCGCGCCGACGCCGGGCCCGGAGGCGTGGCGGCCCTGCGCACGGACGTGACCGGCCTGGTCGGCATCGCGGAGCGCGGGCCGGCCCACCTGGCCGTGCCGGTCGAGTCGTACCGCCAGTTCCAGGCCTGGTTCGGGGACACCATCGACAACGGCTATCTCGCCTACTGCGCCCAGGCCTTCTTCGAGAACGGCGGACGCCGCCTGTGGGCCGTGCGGGTCGTCTCGGAGGCGGCGAGCACCGCCGCGTTGACCCTCTCCGACGACGCCGCCGTCGCGCCGGCTCCGGCGTGGACCATCGAAGCGGCCGGCCCGGGCGTCTGGGGCAACGACCTCGCGGTGCGCGTCATCGAGGTGCGCCGCGCCCAGGTGCGGGCCACGGTGGATCCCTACGACACGTCCCGGCTGACGGTGGCGTCCGTCGCCGGCTTCGGGCCGTTCACCCTGATCGAGGCGCGGCAGCCCGGCGTGCCGGCGCGGCGCGCGGTCGTGGCATCGGTGGAGGCGGGCTCGTCGCAGGTGTCGCTCGACCGGGACCTGGCCGGCATCGATCCCTCGCGGGACCTGCGCATCGAGACCGTCGCCTACAACCTCGAGGTCTACGAGGCCGGCCGGCTCGGCGCGCTCTTCGAGGACCTGTCGGCCGTCCCCGAGCACCCCCGCTACGGGCCGGCGGTGCTGCGGCAGCCGTGGCAGGTGATCGATCCGCGCGATCCCGAACGGGAACCGGCCGCGGCGTCGAGCGCCGCGGCCATCGGCCACTTCCGCATCGGGGGGAACCGTGGCGCGGCCTCCCCTCCGCTGGTGGTGGTGCGCGAGCGGCGCGACCGGAGCGCACGGGGGCTGCTGCGCCTTATCGCCGGCCTCCCGTCCACGATCCCCCGACCGCTCGCCGGCGGCGCCGACGGGCTCGAAGCGCTTCGCGCTCGCGACTTCGTCGGGGACCCGGTGAGTCCGCTCGACGGCGACGTCGCGCAGGCGGCCGCCCGCCGAGGCCTCGCCGCGCTGGAGGTGGTGGACGAGATCAGCCTCCTGGCCGTGCCCGACATCCACATCCAGCCGCGCGCCCCCACGCGCTACGCGGCCGCCGAACCGTGCGCGCCGGACCGCTGCCTGCCGGTGCCCGTGCTCCCGGTCGCTCCCGCACCGCGGGCCGTGGGCGACGTTCCGCCGCGGTTCTCGCCCGAGGACGTCGCGCGCGTCCAGGCGGCCATGGTGCTCCAGTGCGAGAGGCGGCGCGACCGGGTCGCGCTGCTCGACGCTCCCTTCGAGGCCTGCACGCGCCTGAGCTTCGCGGTCAGCGAGCTCCGCGCGTGGCGGCGTCTCTTCGACTCGCCGTTGGCCGCGCTGTATGCGCCGTGGCTCGACGTGGTGGACCCCCGGCGACGGGGAGACGCCGCCGGCGCGACGAGGCCGGTGCCCCCCTGCGGGCACGTGGCCGGCATGATCGCCGCGAACGACCTGCGCCGCGGAGTGCACGTCGCCCCCGCGAACCTGCCGCTCCGGGGCACGCAGAAACCCACCCTCGCCTTCGACGACGAGCGTCACGGGATCCTCAACACGGCCGGCGTCAACCTGATCCGCGCCGAGAGCGGACGCGGATCGCGCGTGCTCGGCGCGCGCACGCTGTCGTCCGACACCGATTGGAGGTTCCTCAGCGTGCGGCGGCTGGTGACCATGGTCGCCCGCTCGATCGAGGTCGCGATCCAGTGGGCGGTGTTCGAGCCGAACGACTGGCGCACGCAGGCCAAGCTCGCGCTGGTTCTCGGCTCCTTCCTCCTCGAGCTGTGGAGCCGCGGAGCCCTGGTGGGCGCGACCCCCGGCGAGGGCTTCTTCGTGCGCTGCGACGAAACCAACAACCCGGCCTCGAGCCGGCAGCGGGGCGAGCTGCTGGCCGAGGTTGGCCTGGCCCCGAGCGTGCCGTTCGAGTTCATCGTGCTGCGCATCGGTCGCGAGGCGAACGGCTTCGCGGTCACCGAGGCCGGCACGCGCGTGCTGGCCTGAAAGGACGAGATGGCTCTGCTTCCCGACCTGCTGCGAAGCGCGGGCGCTCCCGAGGCCGCTTCCGCCCTGCGCAGCGACCCCCTGCTCAACCACAACTTCATCGTGAGCCTCCTGGACACCAGCAGCCCGCTGGCGACCCTGGGCTCCGCGGCCCTGTCCGCCGTGCTCGACGTGGCCCTCGGCGGCTTCTCGGAGTGCTCGGGGCTGGAGATGAGCATGACGCCGGAGGACTACAAGGAGGGCGGGAACAACGGCACCGTGCTCAAGTTCCCGACCCGCGTGGCGTGGGGAAACATCACGCTGAAGAAGGGCCTCGGCACCTCCACCGCGCTGTGGGACTGGCACTACGGCTTCGTCGTCGGCAGGGGGAAGCGGCGCGACGGGCTGGTCGTGCTGCTCACCGAGCTGCACGTGCCGAACAGCATCTGGTTCTTCCGGCGGGGCCTGCCCGTCAAGTACTCCGCGCCCGCGCTCAACGCGACCCAGAACGGCGTCGCGATCGAGTCGATCGAGATCGCGCACGAGGGGATCTTCCAGGTTCCCTTCGTCGGCGCCGCCAGCGGCATCGCGGGAGCCGCCACCGGGGCGGCGGGCGGCCTGGCGGGGGCGGCCGGCAGCGCGGCGGGCGCGATCGGCAACCTGTAGGAGGCACACATGCCCGTGCACATACGCGAAGCGGCCGTCTCCATGCACATGGTGGACGGCGACTCCCTGTTCACGCCCGCGGCCATGCAGCGGATCGTCGCCGTCGTGGCGCGGGCCCTCCAGGCGGGCGAGGAGGGCGAGCGGGCGCGGCGCCGCGACACCCGGATCGGAGGCTGCGAAGGCGGCTGCGATGACGGAGAGGCGGGAGCGTGACGACCCAGCTCCGCAAGGCGCTCCTGCGCGTGGAGTGGCACAACCGGCCGCCCGAGGACGTCGCGGTCCAGTACAACCCCACCGAGTTCACGCTCGAGAAGCAGGCGCAGATCGGCGAGATCCAGATCCCCGGCCTCGATTCGCCGCTGCAGCAGTTCGTCCGCGGCCAGACCGAGAAGCTGACCATGGACCTCTTCTTCGACACCACCGAGCACGGCATGGGCCCCGGCGCCACCAGCGTCACCACGGAGACCGACAAGATCTACCAGCTCGTCAAGATCGAACCCACCCGCCACGCGCCGCCCCTGCTGACCTTCATCTGGAGCGACCAGTTCCCGGGCAGCACGATCGGGGGCGCGCCCGGGGCGGCCGCGGGCAGCGCCACGCGTCCGATCAGCGGCGCCCCGCCGGTGGCGGGTGCGACAGGGGCGGCGCTGGCCGCCACGGGAAGCACCGGGGCGTCGGCCCTCGCCGCCGTGGGTCCGTCGATGGGGGGCCAGCGACGGAACGGGTTCCGCTGCGTGCTGGAGTCGGTGCGCCAGAAGTTCACCTTGTTCTCGCCGGAGGGCGTTCCCCTCCGCGCGACGCTCACGGTCTCCTTCCGCGAGTACAAGACCCTCAACGACCAGCTCGAGCAGCTCAACTTCAGCTCGCCGGACCGCACGCATGTCCACGTGCTCGAGGCGGGCGATTCGCTGGCCTCGGTGGCGCGGCGTTACTACGACAAGCCTGGCGAGTGGCGCCCCATCGCCGATCACAACCGCATCGAGGATCCCCGCCGGCTGCGGCCGGGGACCTTCCTCGAAGTGCCGCGGCTGAGCTAGCCCGTGCCCGCGACGACCCTGGCCGAGGCCGCCCGCCGCTTCGGCGACTTCTACGTGCCGCGCTTCGAGATCACGGCCGGAGGCGCGAGCCTCGAGCCGTCGGTGCTCCGCGACGTCACCCAGGTGACCTACAACGACTCGACGACGGAGATCGACAGCTTCGACCTCACGGTCAACAACTGGGATGCCGCGACGCGCCGCTTCAAGTACGTGGGGGCGGAGGAAAGCGTGCAGGGGTCCACCCCCGCGGAGCAGGTCTTCAACCCCTGCGCGCGCGACTTCGAGCTGAGGCTCGGCTACGGCTCCGAGCTCACGACCATCGTCAAGGGCTCCACCACGTCGCTCGAGCCCACGTTCCCCGCGGGGGGCGCCCCCACCCTCACCGTGCGGGCGCTGAACGTGCTCCACAAGCTGCGCCGGAAGCGGTATCGCGACCACTGGCCCAACAACCGCGTCCGCACCGTGACGATCAGCCGCGTCGCGCAGGACATCGGCACGCTCACCGACGGCGGCGAGCGCCGCTTCCCGCTGCCCATCCGCATCGACCAGCAGGCCATGCGCCGGGAGCCCCAGCTCGAGTACGTAGCCCAGGACAACCAGTACGACATCGACTTCCTGCTCCTGGAGGCGCGCCGGATCGGCTACGTCGTCTACGTCGATCAGGAGCCCCTCTCGGGGGGCCGCACCCGGGAGGTGCTGCACTTCGGACCGTCCGATGCGCGGCACGCCGGCGTGCCCGACGTCAGCTACGAGCTCAAGTGGGGCATCTCCCTCGTGGACTTCACCCCCAAGCTCTCCACCGCCAACCAGGTCGCGAGCGTCGAGGTGAGGAGCTGGAACCGGCAGACCAACCGGGCCATCCGCGCCCGGGCCGACCTGCAGCATCCAGACCTCACCACCAACCGCGACCTCATCCCCCTGTTGTCTCCCGCAGGCTGCCAGCCGCGCGAAGACGTGCGCGTCACCGAGCCGCAGCACACCCCGGAGCAGGCCGACCGCCGCGCCCTCGCCCTCCTCTCGGAGCGCCTGAAGCAGCTCGTGGAGGCCACCGGCACCACGGTGGGGCTGCCCGACCTGCGCTCCGGCCAGCGCATCCGCATCCGCGGCCTGGGCGCGCGCTTCTCGGGAACCTACTTCGTGACCAAGACGACGCACACCCTGAACGACAGCGGGTACGTGACGAAGTTCACCGCCCGCCGCGAGGACGGGGACAGTGGAGGGGCGTCATGAGCCAGCGCTCGGGCGTGGTGACCGCGTTCGTGAAGGAAGTGGACGCCGAGCAGGGACGCCTGCGGGTGGAGTACCGCGGCATCGAGGAGGGCCTGCTCTCGCCGTGGGCCTACATCGCGGCGCCTCTGTCGGGACAGGGCCGGGGCGCGCTGTTCATGCCCGAGCCCGACGACGAGGTCCTCGTCTGTTACGGAGACGACGACTTCGGACATCCGTACGTGGTGGGCTGCCTGTGGAACGGCGAGCAGACCTCGCCGGAGACCGAGGCGCACAACCGAGTGATCGTGACCCCGGGGGGCCACCAGCTCCGCTTCGAGGACAAGGAGAACGACACACGCATCGTGCTGCGCTCGAAGGGAGGGCACTCCCTCACCCTGGAGGACAAGGCCGACCAGGCCAAG
>DATBIZ010000083.1:0-6925 GCA_036556645.1 Vicinamibacteria bacterium
TCAGCTCCAGCGCCTTGCGCAGCGCGGCGATCGCGTCCGGGTAGCGGCGCATCTGCGTGTAGGCGATGCCGAGGCCCTTGTGCGAGTAGGGGCTCTTCGCGTCGATCCTGATCGCCTTCTTGAACTCCTCGGCCGCCAGCGCCGGCCGGTTGTCCTGGAGGTGGGTGAGCCCGGCGAGGAAGTGCGCCTCGCCGTCGCCCTCCTTGGGCGGCTGCGCGTGCACCTGCGCGGCAGCCAGCACGGCCAGCGCCATGGCCAGGACGGCGCGCGTCGGTCGGTTCATGGGCAATCTCCCCTGGTTCTACGTGCGGGCGCTAGCGCGCCGCGACCGCGTCCTGCTGGCGTGCCACGACGGAGGCCCGCCGCGCCTTGGCGGGAGTGAGCTCTCCCGCCGCCGCCGCGCGCTCGATGGCCTCCACGCACCTGCTGTCGAACTTCTTGTCCGCGAGGAAGCGCAAGCGGGCCAGCGCCGCCTCGAACGTCATCGCCTTCGAATACGGCCGGTCGGTGGTCATGGCGTCGAAGGCGTCCGCCACGCTGACGATGCGGCCGAGCAGCGGGATCTGCTCCCCCTTGAGCCCGTCGGGGTAGCCGCTGCCGTCCCAGTTCTCGTGGTGCATCAGCCCCGCGCCCGCCATCTGCTTCAGGAGCGGCACCGCCTCCAGGATGTACTCGCCCTTGCGCGGGTGCTGCTTCATGATCTCGTACTCTTCCTCGGTGAGCGCGGCGGGCTTGCGGAGGATCTTGTCCTCGATGCCGATCTTGCCCACGTCGTGGATGATCCCGGAGAGGTGCACCTTCTCCACCTCGTCCGGGGTCATCCCCATGTGTTTGGCCACCAGCGACGAGTAGAACGCCACCCGCTCGGAGTGCCCGCGGGTGTAGGGGTCCTTCTCGTCGATGGCGTTGGCCAGCATGCGGATCGAGCCCATGAACAGCGACTTGTTGCGGGCGGCGGCCTGGCGGATCTCCTCGATCGAGCGCTGGATCTCGTCGCCCATCTGGTTGAAGGCGTCGGCCAGCTCGCCCACCTCGTTGCGGCTCTGCACGTGCACGCGCGTCGCGTAGTCGCCCCCGGCCAGCCGCCGGGCGCCGTGCGCCAGGTCGTGGATCGGCCGGCTCACCCGGCGCGCGAACGCGGTGCCCAGCAGGGCGGCCAGCAGCGCCACCAGGGCCACCAGCGCCAGCGACTGGTCGCGCATCTGGAAGGCGCTGTAGTAGGCCTTGCGCTCCTGGATCTGGACGATGACTCCCCAGCCGGTCTCCGCGATGCCGGTGTAGGTGCCCAACATCTTCACCGGCCCGCCCGGCGTCATCATGGTGAAGGGGACGGTGGCGGCGGCGCGGCCGTGGGAGGCCATGAACTGCCGCACGATCTCCACCGAGGACACGTCGAGGTCGCCCTCGAGCCGCTTGGGGTCGGAGTGCGCGACGAGCCCGCCGCGCGCGTCCACGATGTAGACCTCGAACAGCCCGCCCTGGCCCATCTCGCGCGTCATGTTCCAGAGCGGTCCCAGGCTGGCCAGCACCAGCACCACGCCCTGGACCTCCGCCTCTTCGCCCGCGCCCGCGCCGCCGGGCCGCACCGGCTCCGAGAGCACCATCACCGGCTCCTGCAGCGAGGCCGAGATCACGGGATGGCTGACCATGGACTTGCCCTGCGCGGCGCGGATGAAGCCCTCCTGGAGGAGCTGCTCGATGGCGGGCTCGGGGATCTGGATGCCGGAGCGGGCGCCGGCGCCGGTGGTGTCCACCACGCTGATGTAGTTGAGGGGCATGGCGCCGCCCACGTAGCGCTCGAGCGCGTTGGCCTGGCGGATGCGGGCCACGCGCTCGTCGAAGTCGCCCGGCTCCACCTCCAGCGTGCGCGCGATGGCGGTGATCTGCGACTGCAGGCTGCGCACGTAGTTGGCCACCTGCTCGGAGAGGCTGCGCGCCTTGTCGAGCTGCATCGCCTTCTGGTCCAGCTCCAGGATGTCGCGGCTCTTGGAGACCAGCCGCACCGAGGTGGCGACGAGCGGGGCCACGCCGACGCCGAACAGCAGCAGGAGGAGCGAGTAGAGGATCCGTCCGCGGCGGCGGATCGGCGCCGCCAAGCCTAAGCGCCTCCCGAGACCGCGTCGCGGGGAGCGGCCTCGGCCACGCGCAGCGCGCCCACCACCTCGAACACCGCGACCTCGTTCTCCTTCCCCTTCAGGGTCGCGTTGCCCAGGCTGCGGCAGTCGAACTGGTCCTTCACCGCGTGGTAGGTGTTCTCGCCGATGACCACCATCATCGGCTTGGCCACCGAGCTCTCCAGGCGCGAGGCGGTGTTCACGGTGTCGCCGAGCACCGTGTACTCCTTCTTGTTGATCGAGCCGATCTCGCCCGCGACGACCTTGCCGCTGTTGATCCCGATGCGGATCTTCAGCAGCGGGCCTTCCTTGCGCTCGGCGTTGAACTCCTCCAGGCGCTCGCGCATCTCGAGAGCGGCCTTGATCGAGCGCGCGGCGTGGTCGGGCATGTCCAGCGGGGCGCCGAACACGGCCATGATCGCGTCGCCGATGTACTTGTCGAGCGTGCCCTCGTACTTGAAGATGATGTCGGTCATCCGCGACAGGTACTCGTTGAGGAGCAGGGAGACGGCGGCCGGGCTCATCTTCTCGGACATGGTGGTGAAGCCCACGATGTCCGCGAAGAGCACCGACACCTCGCGGATCTCCGGCACCCCCAGGGCCGCGCCCTGCGACTCCGAGGTGGCCAGGATGCGGCTGGTCACCTGCGGGGAGAGGAAGCGGCCCAGCCGCTCGCGCTTCTTCTCCTCGGCCACGATCTTCTGGTTGAGCCGCGCGCGCTCCACCGCCACCGCGGCGTAGTTCGCCAGCGCGGTCAGCAGGTCGAGGTCGTTCAGGTTGAAGCAGTTGGTCAGCATGGGGCTGTCCACGTGGATGATCCCGATGACCTGGTCCTTGTTCCAGAGCGGCGCGCACATCGCGCTGCGGATCCCGTGGAAGCGGATCGAGTCGCCCGAGCCGAAGCGCGGGTCCACCTGCGCGTCCGAGGTGAGGATCGAGACGCGGTCCTTCACCACGCGGTCCGCGATCGTCTTCGAGATCGTGATCTTGGACGGCTCTCCGCTCGACCCCGGGTTCCGATGCTTCATCACCATCGGCACCAGCTTCCCGCTGCCCTCCTCGGAGAGCATCAGGAAGCCGCGGTCCGCGGGCACGTGGTCGAAGACGATGTCCACCACCTGCTCGAGGACCTCCTCGACCGGGCGCACCGCGATCAGGGTCTCGGAGAACTTGGTGAGCACCTTCAGGATCCGGTTGCTCTTCTCGATCTCCTGGACGTCGGGGGCCTTGCGCGCCTCGGGCGCCGCGGACACCGGCGCCTCGGACGGCGCGAGCAGCCGCGAGAGCTCGCCGACGCTGCGGATGATGGTGCCCGCCTCCTCGGAGAGCGGCTTCGCCTCGTCGAGCACCACCTTGCCTTCGAGCGTCTTGCCGAAGGTGAGCTTGAACTTGCCCAGGAGGATCTGGTCGCCGTCCTTGAGCGGCGCCTCGACCACCGGCACGCCGTTGACCTGGGTGCCGTTCTTGCTCTTGAGGTCCACGATGCGGACCCCGTCTTCCGCCACCACGATCTTGGCGTGGTTGCGGGAGATGCCGAAGTCCTTGAGGACCACCTGGCACTCGGGCGAGCGCCCGATCACCACCTCGCCGGCGGTGAACGTGTACGTCTGAGGAGTGTCGCCGTCCTGATAGATCAGGCGATACATTCGCACCCAGGGACGGCGGACGCGCCGCCCCGAAGGCCCATTAGTCTACCTCCCTTTTCAGGCTGCGCAACATCAGGTCCGTGAGCGCGGTGCGGGGATCCTTGCCCTCGTGCAGGACCGCCTTCATCTCGCGCGCGATCGGCAGCTCCACGCCGGCGCGGTCGGCGAGCGCGCAGGCGGCGAGCGCGGTGCGCACGCCCTCGGCCACCATGTGCGTGGAGGAGATCGCCTCCGCCAGCGAGCGCCCGGCGCCGAGCGCCTGGCCGACCTGGCGGTTGCGCGAGAGCGCGCCGGTGCAGGTGAGGACGAGGTCGCCCAGGCCCGCCAGGCCGGCCAGGGTGTCCGCGCGGCCGCCCAGCGCGACCACCAGCCGGCTCATCTCGGCCAGGCCGCGCGTGATCAGCGCCGCCACCGTGTTGTGCCCGTACCCCAGGCCGGTCACGATCCCCGCCGCGATCGCGATCACGTTCTTCAGGGCGCCGGCCAGCTCGACGCCGATGACGTCGTCGCTGGTGTAGGCGCGGAAGGTCTCGCTGGAGACCACGCGCTGCACCCGCTCGGCCACGGCCGGCTCGGAGGACGCGACGACCACGGTCGTCGGCTGCGCGCGCGCGACCTCCAGCGCGAAAGACGGGCCGGAGAGCACGGCCAGCGGGTGGCCGGGCGCCTCCTCGCCCGCGACCTCGGTCATGCGCTGCAGCGTGTCGGTCTCGAGCCCCTTCGTGGCCGAGACGAGCACGGCGTCCGCGCGCGCGGCGGCCGCGAGGCGGCGGTACGTCTCGCGGCAGAACGCAGAGGGAATCACCACGAACACGATCGGCGCGCTCGCGGTCGCCGCCGCGAGGTCGGTGGTAGCCGCGATCCCGCCGGGCAGCTCGACGCCGGGAAGGTAGTCGGGGTTGACGCGCCGCTGGTTGATCGCGGCGGCCACCGCCGGGTCGCGCGCCCACAGCCGCACCGGCCGACCGGAGCGCGCCAGCAGCGCCGCGAGCGCCGTTCCCCACGACCCGGCGCCCACCACCGCGACGGCGTCCGGCATCAGACCGCCCGCCGCGCGCCGAGCCGGCCCTCCGTGCCGCGCGAGATCCGCTCCAGGTTCGCGCGGTGCTTCCACACGATCAGCACGGCCATCCCCGCGGCCGCGCGCACCACGGGCGTGGGCGCCCCGAGCAGGAACGCGGCGACCGCGAGCACCAGCGTGCCCGCGATCGAGGCCAGCGACACGTAGCGGGTCACCGCGGCCACCACCGCGAAGGTCGCCAGCGCGGCCGCGGTGGGCACCGGGGCCAGGGGCAGGAAGGCGCCCGCACCGGTGGCCACGCCCTTGCCGCCCCGGAAGCGGAGCCACACCGGGTACATGTGGCCGACCACCGCCAGCGCGGCGCACAGCGCGGGCAGCGGGCTCATCGGCTCGACCCAGAGCCCGAGCTGCGAGGCGGCCGCCCCCTTCAGGAAGTCCAGCGCGAAGGCGAGCAACCCGGCGCCGCGGCCCACCGAGCGCATCACGTTGGTGGCGCCGACGTTGCCGCTGCCGACCGCGCGGACGTCCACGCCGCGCCGGCGCGCCACGAGATAGCTGAACGGGATGGAGCCCAGCAGGTAGGCGGCCGCCATCACCGTGACCCGCATCAGGATGTCGGCCGGCTGCTGCATCCGCGTCGACTCTAGCCCGACTCTAGCCCGCGCCGCCGCCGAGGGTGAACGCGGCCAGCGGCGTGTAGATCGAGCCGCCCTTGCGCAGGTCGCTGCGGAAGAGCACGAGCCGCTCCAGGTGGGCCCGGCCGAGGTCCACCGGCGCCAGCGGCGGGCGCCGGCCCGGCTCCGGCCAGCGGCCCAGCGTCAGGTGGGGCCGGAACGCCCGCGGCTCCGGCGGAAAGCCCGCGGCCACCGCCGCGCGCTCGCACGCGGCCTGCAGCCGGCTCACCTCTTGCGGCACCTCGATGCCGAGCCAGATCACGCGCGGGCTGCCGCGCTCGGGGAACAGGCCGAGGCCGCGCACCGGCGCGTGAGCGGGCGGGCATTGCGCCGCCGCCTCGGCCAGCGGCCCCTGCAACTGCACGAGCGCCGCCGGCGCCGCGTAGCCGAGGAACCGCACCGTCACGTGCAGCGACTCGGGCCGCGACCAGCGCACGTGGGGAATGGCCGGCCGGAGCTCGGCGATCAACGCGGCGATGCGCCCGCGGCTCTCCGCGTCCAGCTCGAGGGCCACGAACGCGCGGATGCGCGCCGGCTTCGCCGCCGCCTCGGCCATGCCTACAGCGCCGCCAGCCCGAGCAGCCCGCGGCGGAGCATCTCCAGCGCGGCCTGGCTCGCCTGGTAGCGCACGCGGTCGCGCTCGCCCGGGAAGTGCAGGCGCCGGACGCGGGTGCCCGCGGCGCCGTCGAGCGCGACGAACACGAGGCCGACCGGCTTGTCGGGCGTCCCGCCGTCGGGACCGGCGATCCCGGTGACCGCCACCGCCACGTCGGTGTTCGACCTTTGCCGCGCCCCGGCCGCCATCGCCTGCGCCGCCTCCGGGGAGACCGCGCCGTGCGCTTCGATCACCGCGGGGTCCACCCCGAGCAGCTCCACCTTCGAGCGGTTGCTGTAGGTCACCAGCGCACGGTCGAGGAAGGCGCTGGAGCCGGGCACGCGCGTGAGCCGCTCCGCCACGAGCCCGCCCGTGCACGACTCGGCCAGGGCCAGGGTCAGGGCGCGCTCGCGCAGCAGCGCGGCCACCACCTGGTGCAGCTCGCGGCCGTCTTCGCTGTAGACGCGGCCCGGCAGCGCCTGGCGTATGCCCGCGGCCAGCGCCTCCACCCTCGTCTCGGCCTCGGCTGCGTCACGGCCCTCGCCGGTCAGGTGCAGCTCCACCTGGCCCGGCCCGCCGAGGATCGTGGTGCGCGGGTTCGTGTAGCGGGTGTACACCGGCGCCACCGCCTGCTCGACGTCGCTCTCCGACATCGAGGCGAGCTTGAGCACGCGGCGCACGAGCACCGCGCCGCCGGCGCGGGCGCGGACATCCGGGAGCACGTGCTCCTCGAGCATGGGCTGCATCTCCGAGGGCGGGCCGGGCAGCAGGTAGAGCAGCCGCCCGCCCGCCTCCACCTTCTGCCCGGGCGCCGTGCCCCGGCGGTTGGGCAGCACGGTGGCCCCCTCGATCACGTCGGCCTGCTTCTCGTTGAC